>DIDF01000019.1 GCA_002418005.1 Lactobacillaceae bacterium UBA5807 | reverse complement strand
AAAAGGTATCGAAAAAATGACGAATAAGAGAAGTCATTTATACCATATAAAAACAAATAACCCCCAACATCTACATTATAGATATTGGGGGCTATTTTAACAATGTTTTTGAGGGGTGATTTTAGACTTATAGACCCTAAAGTGCAACACATAGTTTTCTATACTAGCTTCTCAATGTCCCTTGTGTTTTTGTATTTTCTTGGCCTGGTGCAATTTATATCTTTTTTCTTGATCCAAGATCTTCTTAGTACGTCTATTATGTTGTCGAGTTACTTTTTGACATTCCAACTGTTTTTGGAGTGTTTGCTGTGCTTTAGTACCGACACCATACTGAATACTCTTTCTAGCTAACCTTTGAAGGCGCTTAGGATTGATTTTTCGTTCAGAAACAGACGAAGCACAAACAGTTTGTTTGAAAAAGATAATTCTATTCCAATGATGAATAACCAGATCGTAAATCAAAGTTAATTTAGGTTCTGAAGGGCCTAAGTTAACTTGACTAACTTCATAAGTTGAATCAAAACGTCTTTCAAAGATAGCTTTGTAAAACGGTGGTTCATAGACAATTGTTAATGATCCCTCGATAGTAGACATCAAACATCCTCCTTAAAATTAATTAAGAAAGATGGACAACCAAGGAGGCAGGTTACTGATAGCTTCGCTATGTTCGGACTACCAACCGAACTGTGTTTTTACTTTCTACTGCTAGTTTAACTCAAATATTCTATTCAGAATAGTTTACTTAAAACTCTGAATGGGATATTTGGTAATTATAGACCTTACGTTGTTTTTAAATATCTAATGATGAATTGACTTACATTAGCTTCTTGGCACATATGTTCAATATTTAATTGAGTCATTTCAATATCTTCGCTATTAAAGTCCATGCTTAATAACGAACGACAGCTATTGATTTCTTTTTGTGAGGGTGTGCATTGTTTCTCAATATAATTTTGTTTACTTGTAAGTTCTTTTAAGACTTGTGTCATTTGCTGGTCATTGTTAAAAATTACTATACGCTGAAAAAGATTCATTTTTTGATACCCGTCAGGAGCAGTTGGACTATTTTTCATTGATAAAAGCAATTTTTCTACCGAGAATTTAAGAGAATCGGCAATGAAGTATTGAAATGTAAGGGGATTATCATTAAAGAAAGCTATAGAACCTAAAGTAGGTACAAGCGTCATAAAACGAGCACCATCTAGAGAAACTACAAGGAATTCGTCTATTGTTCTATTTTTATATTTTAATACTAACTTTTGCCAATACATGCGAGATCGGTACTGTCCTAAAGCATAGGATTCAACTTTATATCGATTTTCATCATCATCTTCAAGAAACATGCAATAATCAGGATTTACATTATAGAGAAATCCTATTTTATCAGTCTCAAAATATTCCCAGTTATTCATGTCTTGTAATTTGGCTTTATATCGTTGCTGAATTGGTAAATCTAAACCAAATCTTTTTTTCCAAAGGCGTTCAACCAGATAATCACTTGCCGAATCACTGATTGGGGTATTCGTGTCATTTTCTCTTGCAAATATTTGTCCAGCATGGATTGGTCGTTTAGCCCTTTTAGGCTGTTTATTTTTGCCAAGGTAAACGGGCACATCTAATGTATCGTTTATTATAATAATATCTATTGTATGATTCTCAATTCTGATAGGCTTAACACTTACCTTTGGCGTATGTGAATTGGCGATCGGTAACGAATGCAGAAAATCAGTAAGTTTTTGAGTATTTAATCTATTTTCATCATCTTCGACACCAGTAACATTATGATTATCGTTAACACCGATAATTAAGTAACAATCTTCGTGATGTGAGGTGTTTACAAAGCTAAAAATATCTTTTATTAGTTCAGCTTTATCGCTTTGAGAGTACCATTGAGCCTTAAAATCATGGTATTCATCTTCAGGACTAGTTAGCAAAATGTCAATCGGTTCCATATAGGGCGACCTCCTAGCATTTTATTGTGTATTTATAAATTCATTCGTAACCCATGTCATGTAGAGAGGGAGGTGAGAGCCGCGCACACTTTATTCGACAACGTAACTCAAACTTGTCAACGCACGCATTGTTGTGTGGTTTACGTCGTGGCCAAACAACCGTAAACATTGATACTAGTGTAATCGAACGCAAAAGCCTTCAACAACTCAGTACCTTGCTGAAGGCTTTTGTGTTTGTTATGTGCCATGCACTCGACAACGTATCTCTAAATGCGTTATAGCATGATTAAATAAGTTTGCTACCAAAGTAGACTACTTGGATTGGCTCATTTTCTCGTACAGCTTAAATAGTTTTTTAACGATTTCTGATTCACTTGCAGATGGAGTTAATCCATAGGCCTTCAGGACAGCTTTATCATTATTTTCATGCGCTTTTCGTAACTTAGGAGGCATGGTTAATGGGTCATAAAGGTCAGAAAGCGAGGAATCGGGGTATAGTTTGCGAGAATCAAGTATTGCTTGTGCTGTGTCAGAGATCTTTTGTTTTTGCTTTTCATTAACGGTTGGCCATGGAAAATTATTGTAAACAATTTTCTTGGAGTAACGATAATCTGACTTGAGTCTACCTGCCACTTCCCGCATCCAGCCGTTATGCACACTTGAAGATAGAATCCCAAAATGGAATAAATCAGCATTGGGTATCAAAAATAACAAATCGCTTGCTATCGTACCCTTTTCTAGGAAGCCTAATGGAATATATTCACGTCTTTGTGAGGATGTCTTTGGGACAGCAATATAGTTATTATCTGGTTGAGCGATTTGAGCAAATAGTGACGGTTTTTTCGCGAGTTTTCTTGTTTCTTTCGCCTTACTATTTTTCCGAAAGGTCCTAACCTTTTCAATGCGGTTCTTTATAATCTTTGAGTGAGCAACATCCGATGGATTAGCATGAACCAGCCACAAGCAATATCGATCCTTACCGTGTAGAAATTCACTTGCGCCTAGATAAGGCTTAATATATTTCGCGATAGGTGGTTCTGCTTTAATAGCAGCCTTACGTTCATCTGTTGAAAAAATAAAATTACCACCATCTCGAGGCATACTGCCGAATCTTATTTCAGGAATATCTGTCAGAGGCTTTGTTCTTGAATAAACAAAAATGTCGTCAGCGTCATTCAAGTATGGATTAATTTTATGCACTTTGGTAGGAATATTATTTTTGTAAATGTATTTATCCTGCTTACTATTGCTTACGTCGAATCCAATAATTACGCAATGAACTCCCGCTTTATTGCTAGCTTCGTTATCCCAAACAAATGTCTTATAGGCAAAGTTTATTTGTAATCCCTCGCTAATAAGAGAGGGCCAAATCAATGATACTTGTTGACCCTGGGTGATAGAATTTGTAGAAACCAGGGCACACTTGATGGAGCTACCTTGCATATAATCAACGGATTTTTTATACCAGCCAGAAACGTAGTCAATTTCTCCCAGATTTTTAACTGTTTTACCAAACACCTCTTTCAGGTCAGCCTTTTGTTCCTTGGTGGAGTACATTGCTCCCACAAACGGGGGATTTCCAATAATGTAGTCTATATCATATGGCTTAACAATTTCAGACCAGTCCATCCGGAGAGCGTTACCCTCATAGAGGCTGTCGTTACTATCCAATGGCAAGAAATCTTTGTTGTAGTAAACTGTATCCTTCGTTTCCTCCAGCTTTTGGTTTTCAGCAATCCACATGGCGGTTCTAGCAACCGAAACGGCAAAGTCATTGATTTCAATTCCATAGAAGTTTTGAATCTTAATCTTAACTACTTCGTCAGTACCAAGTATTGGGTCGTTGCCATAGATGATTTGGAGTAACAGATTTTCCATCTTACGCAAGGAAAGATAGGTTTCTGTCAGGAAATTTCCTGAACCACAAGCAGGGTCAAGGAACTTCATCTTACCCAACCGATTCTGGAATTCACGAGCTGCTTCAATCCGCTGATTACGGTTACCCATGTTTTGAATGTGGTCAAATTGATCACGTAAATTATCCAAGAATAATGGATCAATAGTTTTATGAATGTTTTCAATTGATGTATAGTGCATACCACCAGATCGCCGTTTTTCTGGGTTTAAAGTACTTTCAAAAACAGCGCCAAAAATTGTTGGACTAATGTTTGACCAGTTAAATCCCTTCTCACATTCATTTACAATCAATTCTTTTAGTTCCGGAGTGAATTGAGGAATGATGATATTTTCGTTGGAGAACATACCACCATTAACATAGCTGAATTTCTTATATTCATCTGATAAAAATGGGTCACGGGCTTCTTCCTTGGTATCAAGTACCTCGAATAGGTCGCGTAAGCCTTGACGAATATCTTCGAATGATCGGCGTTCCAGAAATTTTTGGAACATATTTTCACTGCCCAGAATCCCGGTATCATCAGCATACATAAGGAATATTAGGCGAACAATTAGCATATTCAGGCTTTGCTGAATCTGTTCATTATGTAGGTCTGCTGCTTTAGCGTAAGCATCAGATAGACCATCATATATCTTAGCAACTAGATTACCAGCAGCAACCGAAAGTTTCTTCTCATCGATGATTTGTTGTTGATGAGCATCAATTATAAACTCTAATGTTTTAAACTTGTTCGGTAAGTCTGCAAGCTCAATCACAGTTGGTTCAGCTAGTGGATGGTTCATATCATGAATATCAATTTCATTGAAGTTAGACACAATAATCCAACGAGGATATTCAATGGCTGGTAAGAAATTAGCATAGCGCTTAGCCTGCTCAAACGGTGTTAATTCATCACCGCCAGATTGAATCAGTGGTTTAGAAAGGTCTTTAACCTTTTTCCCCTTCATCTCAATCATGACTTTAGTTGAAGAGATATAGCCGTCAATTTTTCTAGTTGTGACCTTACCATCAGCCTTTACTTGAACGTCCTTTTCATAGGTAATGTAGTCATAGTAATTATTGATACCATAGATTCGTTGCAGTAGATCATTCCAAAATGTCTGCCTTTCAGCGTCTTCTTTACCGTCTTTAGCTTCCCATGTTTTGACAAAATCACGGGCAGCCTGTTGTCGTGTTGCCATTTATAGTCTCCATTTCATTTATTGTTTTTGCATTAGCACCTTTTTTAAGTACAATTTTTCATTATGGATACCTCGTTTTTAAAACCAGTTATACTTAATATTAATGTTTCCTGAATACTTTTACATAAGAACTTAAAAAGAAAACGTTGTTTCTGTTAAGTAAGGAAAAAGTAAAGATAAAATGTGGAGTTAATTTATGAGCAAAACAGTTAAAGAATTGGCTAATGACTTAGGGGTAACAAGACAGTATATTCAAAAGATAATTAGTCAACTTCCAGAAACAAAGAAACCAATAAAGCAACAACATAAGTATTTAATCGATTCTCGTTCAGAATCTGCTATATTAGGATTTATAAAGGGAAATGACAACCATGAAGCCAATAGAGCAACTGAATATGACAACAAAGAAACTAACGTTTTGTCAAATAAATATGAAGAATCATTGCTTAATAGAATCAATGATTTAAAAAGGCAAGTGGATTCAAAAGATATGCAATTATCCCAAATGCAAAAATTAGTTGATCAGTCTCAGCAATTACAGTTAATGGCTGAGAAGAAGATTGCTGCCTTAGAAGCACCTAAAGAGAATGAGACACCATCACAAACAACGAAGAGTGAAACGGCTTCTGAAACGATTAATGAGAGCACAAAAAAAGAACCCCGTCCGCAAAAGCAGGGGTTCTGGCACCGCATATTCAAATAAGTGCTAACGTCATGACCACAGGCTGTGCTATGATGATTGCAGTTGAATATGAGCGCAAATAAAAATCACTTCGGAACGCCAATTCCAAGTGATAACGACCTAACAGTCGATCCTGTTAGGGTTTTATTGATATGACTACTACCGTAGCCCATATCGTTCAGAAACCATTTTAGCATGGTAACTGATGAGTTAAAAGAGATTAGGTTGGAAATCCTCTTAAGACCCGTTTAAAATCCTAACCAGGACTTTAGGCGGGTCTTTTTGTGGACGTGGAAGGACTGGAGTTGACCACCAGTTAAAAGACACGCGGGCAGTACCCGAATCTTCGTCAGTTAAATCACTCATGCTAGCGGTTCGTGACCCCTAGTGCAGTCAACCTCATAGGTACTCTAAACCTTGTCGAGATCAACGCGGCTAAAGACGAGGGTGGAACTCTAGAAAATGGAACCAACCACCTGACTGCGAAAGTGAGTCTCATCGGTCATCACGTAAAGCAAAGACCGCCGTGCACTGTCACGTAATACCAGCGCAAGTCAGGACAAGGGCTAGATGCGTTTAAACGGTTGCTACAGGTGGGTAAGACACCTGTAGGTGTCACAAGAAAAAAGACACTATTTCCCGCCGATAGGGAAAGTGTCTTGAGAGAGCGCTGTGCGCTCAACCTTGTGGTTTAAGGAGCGGTGTCCATTCTGGTTGTTCTTTCATGAGTTTGCTCTTTAGTAGATATTTCTCTTGGTATTTTTCTGTTAAGTGTTTTAGAAATGGGCCGAGTGCGTCATTTTCTGGAGTTAGCTGTTGTAGTAACTTCATGTAGGTTGTTTTCTCACTGGGTGTACATTTTTTTTTGAAATACCCCCAAACATGTTGATACGCAGTTGCTAAAGTTTTAGTTGTGGGCGGAATTAATTCTGTTTCTTGTATTTTATTTGTTAATAAAATTGTTTTCTCGGGTGACCACTGATTATTCTTTGCCATTAATCTGATTGTATTGTAGTTCTGTTGTGAATGGGCCATAACCCAATATTTGTTTTCAGCCCAAATAGTTTGCCAATTATCGATAATTATTAGCTCCATTTTGTAAGAATTGTTATTTAACCAAAATTAATTTGATCTAGCATGGTTTCAGTACTGGCTTGATCTAGGCCTAAATATGCGAGGGTCATCGCTTCGCTACTGTGATTCAGTAAATGCATGACTAAGCCGATGTTGTAGTTACTTTGGACGTAGACGCGATAAGCACCGGTTTTACGCATGGTGTGCGTACCAAGATAATTAATGCCGAGTAACTTGCCCGTCCTAGCCATAATTTTGTAGAACTGTTTTTCCGTGATATGTCGATCAGGGTGCTGATTCGAGGGAACCATACAGTCAGAAACCAACTGATTGTATTGTAACCAAGTTTGATAAGCCAATAAATTAGCCTGCACGGGTTTTACGTAGAGCAGGTTTG
>DIDF01000086.1 GCA_002418005.1 Lactobacillaceae bacterium UBA5807 | reverse complement strand
ATTAATTATAGAATTTGCCAATGGCTGAAGACTTAAAAGAAATTATGGCAAAAGAAAAACTTAGTCGGGCTGATTTTCTTGGATTTAGTGATGGGGCAAATTTAGCGATGATGTTTGCTAAAAAGTATCCTGATTCCGTAAATCGTCTAGTCTTAAATTCTGGCAATACTACAACTGATGGTTTGAACAAAATTGCTATTTTTTTGTTCCACCTTGTTGAGAACTGGGATTCATTTTTGGGATTTTTCAGCAAAAGATATAAACAAAAGGGACAAATTACTGATTTGATTACCCGAAACATTGGTGTCTCCAAAGCTGATTTAACTAAAATCAAAAATCCAACTTTAGTAATTGTTGGCCAAAGAGATGTTATTAAACTAAGTCATTCCAGATATATTGCTAAAACAATTCCTAATTCAAAGTATGTGGTTATTCCAAAGAATGGTCACACTCTGGCAAGAACTGATCCGGTAAGTTTTAATACTGAAGTTTTGAAATTCTTAATTTAAATTTCTTTAGTTAAGCAATTTTGGAGGAGTTTTTCACGTATAATAGACTGAGTGTAAAATTCGAGAAGAGGTCAATGAATGACACCCAAAGAAGTGCTTAAAACTAAATTTGGATTTGATAGTTTTCGTCCAGGACAACAAGAAGTTGTTGAAGACATCCTATCTCACAAAAATGTCCTTACCATTATGCCGACTGGCGGTGGTAAGTCTTTGTGCTACCAAATTCCAGCATTAATTTTAAACGGGTTAACTTTAGTGGTGTCACCTCTTATTGCCCTTATGAAAGATCAAGTAGATGCCTTGAATGAAAATGGCATTTCAGCGACTTTTGTCAATAGTAGTTTAACTTTTGATGAAATTAATCGACGTTTTGTTCAGGCTGCAAATGGGGAAGTAAAACTTCTTTATGTTTCCCCGGAGCGACTGGACTCAGGCGCTTTGAGTCAACTAAGCCGACTGCCAATTGATTTGGTTGCCGTTGATGAAGCTCATTGTATTTCTCAGTGGGGCCACGACTTTCGGCCGAGTTACTTGGAATTGGCGAAAAATTTGGAAAAGTTGCCAACTAACCCAACCATTGTTGCTTTAACGGCAACGGCAACACCGCGAGTTGCCAAAGATATTATGGAAAGGTTGGGATTAAAACAAGAGGTTAAAACTGGTTTTGCCCGGGATAACCTGGCATTTAAAGTAGTTAAAAACCAGGATAGCGATAAGTTCTTGTTGGATTATTTAAAAATGAATTCTGATCAATCCGGAATTATTTATGCCAGCACTCGAAAAGAAGTTGAAAGATTGACCAGGTTACTTCAAAAGCATACTTTCTCGGTTACTATGTATCATGGCGGGATGAGTAAGGTTGCTCGAAGAAAAAGTCAAGAAGATTTCTTATTTGATCGATCTTTGATTATGGTTGCTACCAATGCTTTTGGTATGGGAATTGATAAGAGCAACGTCAGGTTTGTTATTCATGATTCGATTCCTGGCAGTTTGGAAGAATATTATCAGGAAGCTGGTCGGGCCGGTCGAGATGGCTTACCCAGTGAAGCAATTTTGCTTTTTAAATTAAAAGACGTCGCCACTCAGCATTTCTTTATTGATCAATCTGAAATGGATGATGCCAGCAAACAGCGGGCCTACAAAAAGCTCCAGATGATGGTTGAATATGCTAATACTGAACAATGTTTGCAGCAGTTTATCCTAAATTATTTTGGCGAAAAAAGTGGTAAATGTGGCCGGTGCTCTAGTTGCTTGGATACTAGAGAGTCACAGGATATCACCGTGGATGCCCAAAAGGTTTTATCATGTGTTGTTAGAATGCACGAACGATTTGGAAAGAAGTTAGTGGCCCAAGTTCTGGCCGGATCTAAAGTGCAAAAAGTTCAAGAAATGGGATTTGAAGATTTATCCACCTATGGCATTATGAAAGGCCAGCCCCAAAAAGATTTGGTTGGCTTAATTGATTACCTGTCTGCATCAGGTTTTCTGCAAACAACTGGGGGAAAGTTTCCAACTTTGCAAGTATCTGCTTTAGGTCTAAAAGTATTAAAAGGGGAGTTGAAAGTTTCTCGAAAAGCTGCCATGCAAGTCGTCAAAACTTTGCCAGAAAATGGTGAGTTATTTGAAAAGCTTAGAAGTCTAAGAAGACAATTGGCAGAGAAACAAGGAGTGCCACCCTTTGTTATATTCTCCGATAAGACACTCCATGAAATGAGTGCGTCAATGCCAACTTCTGATGAGGATTTTCTTGACGTTAAAGGAGTTGGGGAGAGCAAATTGGAGAAGTATGGCCAAAAATTTATGCAGATCATCGGCCAATATCAGCAGAAAGTTAAAGTTTAATCCTTGAATTTCAGAAAATAGGGCAGATTAACTAAACTTGTTAATTTACTCTTTTTTATTTGAATGGTTTTAAATTTTGCTTGTGACAATGTCTTAGACAATAGTTAATTTTAAGTCTTATAATTTATTCGTAATCTAAAACAAATTCAATAATCTGGAGATGTAATAATTGAAATCAACCGTATTTGTTAAACCTGGAAAAGTTGAAATTCAAAATATTAATAAACCCAAAATTCAAAAAGACGATGATGTCATTTTACGAATTGTTCGCACTTGTGTCTGTGGTTCGGACCTCTGGGCTTACCGTGGATTAGAGAAGAAGGATGAAAATTCTCAAAATAGTGGTCATGAGGCAATTGGAATTGTTGATGAAGTTGGCAAAGCAATCACGACAGTTAAGGCAGGCGACTTTGTTATTGCGCCGTTCACTCACGGCTGTGGACACTGTGCTGCATGCCGAGCCGGCTTTGATGGGGATTGTCAAAGTCACTCAGATAATTTCAGTGAAGGAGTTCAGGCTGAATATGTTCGTTTTCAGCATGCCGACTGGTCTTTAGTTAAAATTCCCGGTCAGCCCAGTGATTATTCAGATGGGATGCTCAACTCTTTATTATCTCTTGCTGATGTTATGGCTACTGGTTATCATGCCGTTCGAACAGCTAATGTAAAACTTGGTGACACAGCGGTAGTTATTGGTGATGGTGCGGTTGGACTTTGTGGAGTAATTTCAGCTCGATTGCGAGGAGCTTCGAAAATCATTGCGATGAGCAGACATGAAGACCGCCAAAAATTAGCTTTGGAGTTTGGCGCAACTGATATTGTTGCAGAGCGTGGTGATGAGGCGGTTGCCAAAGTTATGAAGTTAACTAATAATGCTGGTGCGGATGCAGTTCTTGAATGTGTCGGGACTGAACTTTCTACTGATACTGCTTTAAAAGTTGCTAGACCAGGAGCTCTTGTCGGCAGGGTTGGCTTGCCGCAAAATCCAAATATGGATACTAGTAATACTTTTTACCATAACGTGGGCATTGTTGGCGGTATTGCGGCCGTAACGACTTATGATAAGAAATTTTTGCTTAAGGCCGTCTTAGACGGTGATATTCATCCGGGAAGAGTCTTTACCAAACGATTTAATCTTGATCAAATTGATGAGGCTTATCAGGCAATGGCCAAGCGAGAAGCAATAAAATCATTGGTAATTCCTGAATAAAAAGAGTGGGGCTTTAGTCGTTTAGCTTCCGTAGGTTAAGGTGAATCTTGCAAATTAGCCTGATCTTGGCTGGTTTGCAAGATTTGCTTAACCCTAGGAAGCTGACTAAAGTCCCACGTTTTATCTATATAAGTTTTAAGAATTAAACATAAACGATTACACCGAAATAAAGCAGCCATTTCAATTTTTCTTGAAATGGCTGCTTTTGTTAGGTATTAGATATAGGATTTAGGATTTTATTTTTAGATATTTAGGAGTGGCATATTTAATTTAATCAACTGCTAATTCTGCCTTTGGTTCTGCAACCTTGTTATTTTTTTCGTCATATTCTCTTCTGGTTAACAGATCAACAACATTGATTTTAATTTCAGTTGGCTTTAAGTCGGTTAATTCACCGATAGATTGCTCTAATCTTTTAACAATTTTACTAAAGATTGTTGGGATGCTCTTGCCATATTCCAAGACGGCGTCCATTGCTAATTTAACTTGTTCTTCATCGTTATCCAAATCAACTTTTACTCCGGTTGATGGATCGACTTCTTTTTTTGAAAGGCGTTCTGTCATCGAATTGATTACATTTCCTTTAAGAGATAAGACGCCGTCAACGTCTCGAACAGTATTGCCGGCAATTTTTGTGATTACTTCGTCTTCATATGTTAAGACAGTGTCAGTAGTTTTACTTTCAGTCATAAAAATTCCTCCAATTGGGTTTGTGTTATTGAACTCTGGTTGGGTCGGTAATTGTGGCCGTTGCAATTTCATCTTTTTGCCGACTGCTTAAACTTTGAAATCCTTTTTTGGTCATCACGTTATCGATATTGAGGTTTAATTCCACCACATCTAGTCCAGTGAAGTTTTTGATTGTTGTCTGGATCTTCTCACAAACTTCGTCAAATATTCGCCGAGCGTCAGCCCCAAATTCGATTGTCGCTGCCATGTCTAAGGCAACCTGTTTTTCACCAACTTCAGCTTTTACGCCCTTAGTTGGATCAGTATTGTTTGAGATTTTGTCCGCTAACTCACTGATCTTGCCTCCATTTAGAGATAAAATTCCTTCAACGCTGCGGCCAACTATTCCAGCAATCTTCTCGATTACGCTGTCATTAAAAGTCAATTTGCGGGTCATTGTCGTTTCTGTCATGCAATCGCCTCACTTTCATTATTTTGGTTGTTAGTCATCATTAACGACCTGACTAATTATTGCTTTGATGCCGCCATATCGGGCAATTAGTGCTCCAATAACTGCTCCGACTATAGTTAATGCCAGGACTAGCAATGCTGCCCCGATGTTTGTAAATACCCAAACGAGGGCAAAAATCATCCCTAGAATGGCCCCGTATCCAGCAGCTTTTATTTTCATATGAAGCACCTCCTTAAACTACCCGGACGCGGGCAGCTTTTTTTGTATTCTTGACTTCTGCAAATGGCTTAAGATGAACCTTTACTTTTTTAACTTTCACGCTACCAAGCAGTTTGTTAAGTTTGTTTCTGGTAATTTCTTGAATTTGATATCCCAGCTCAAGCAAATCACGATTTTGGTGATCAACAGCAACAACCCTCACGGTGGCTATTTTATTACCTCTGATCAACTTGATTTTGGATGTTACCCCGGCAACTGTCGCTCTTTCAGCAATTTCTTCAGAAACAATTTTTTCAAGGACCTTTTTAGTAATTTTTAAGTTACCATTTTTTGACTTGAAATAAATTGAATCTCATTTAGCGGGAGAAAAGATTGAAACTAATATTCCCAGGATAGCAGCCCAAGCCACTATTACAGCTAACAGTGAAGCAGCAGTAATAATCCAGATATTATGGGTTTGGATGGTCGGTTGAAGCCAACTTGATAAATGATTTATTGGAATAACCAAACCAATAAACCAGATGATTTGAACGAGCGCGATCAGACTTACCAAGAAGATTAACAACTTCGTAAGTTTGTTAATCCGCCCACCTCCTTTCGAAAACAGGTAGATTGATAATGGTCTCTCAGTCCCTTCAATCGATTATCAGAATTTTTAAGATTCATGGCCATGTCTATGTTTAAATATTACTATAACCAAACCTTTATTGTGTGAATAAGTTTTGAAACAAATAAGACTTATTTATGAAACAAAAATTCACTAATATTTTCTTTATTTACGAACGTATGTTTGCTATAATTTAAATGATCTTAAAAACGGGATGGGAAAATGATCATGAACAATGAACAATTATTGACGCAACAGATTATAGTTGCTAAACAGGCTACCGCGGAAATTGCGGATCACGATGAAGAAGCAGTGCGAAATTTGTATATTAATATCATTGTTGAAAAGTTAAGGACAAAAGAAAAATATCAAAAGATTTTACCTGCTTTGCTTCGGACAAGTAATTTATTAACCAAAATTTATGTTTTTATTGCTCAGGGGGATCGTTATTACTCCAGTATTGAAGCTGGCTTAGATCAGTATTTAAAAGACATGGGATTAGTTTAATTATTTTCTGAGAAACTCACAATTATTATTTATTTAAGCAAAATTTTTAATCAGAATAACGGTGCTAAAATAAGTAGGTTGGTTTTAAGTAAATAATAATTGAATAGAGGGTTTCTTCATGGAACGCCCAATCACCATTTCGCGTAAATTAACGCGTCAAAAAGTTGCTTCCAAGATCAATGCGATTATTTCAAGTCGATTGGTACTGATCATTACATTTAGTGCCTTAAGTATCTTTAATGTTAGTTTATTTTTAAAATTTAATTCGCTGCTAGGTGCCCAAGATTTACAGTTTCACCTAGAGCGAATTGATGAATTATATCGAAACGTTCTTCAAGGAAATATTTTTCCTGAAATCTCGACTTTTAATTTTGATCAAAATGGGTCGGCGGTTATGAGTATGTATCCCAAATTGCCGTTATATCTGTTTGTCATCCTGAGATTTATCTTTTCTTCTCCAATTACCAGTTATTACCTTGGCTTAGGTTTGCAAAATTTCTTGGGATTAATGATCGCTTATTTCAGTTACTTGATTGTCAGAAAAGATGACCGTTTAGGAGCCTATTTATTTTCGATTACATATATTTTTTCTGAAATGTTTTTTGCCTATGAGTACATTTCTGCCGACCTTGGTGTAAGCTTTAGCTTAATTTTTTTGCCCCTTGTTTTTGCCGGATTTTACCAATGGTTAACCGAATCTAAATATAAAATTATGACCATTGGAATTTCAGTAATTTTGATGAGCCACATCTTAAATTTTATATTTGTTATTTTGGTATTGGCGGCTTTAACTATAATCAACTGGAAGAAGCTTGATAAAGCCAAAATCGTCAATTTGATCAAGGGAATTACCATCACCGCTATTGTCACTAGTAGCTTTTGGGTTCCTGCTTTGAGATTTTACTCTAGTACCCCAATGATTAATCCCGCTGGTTTTCCTTTGCAGGGAATGTCAGTTTCTGATTACCTTAATCCCTCTATTGGTAGTGCCAGTCGTTATGCCGTTTTTTTTTTAGCTCTGGCTGGTCTTTTGATCGGGACGGCATCGTACAAACGGCTATCAAATTTAAATAAGCAGTTATACTGGTTATCTGTTTTATTACTAATAGTTTGTAGCACTCATTTTACTTGGAAATTACTTAATAATACCCCAGCGCGTACAATCCAATTTCCATGGCGTTTGTACATTTTCCCTCAGTTGTTTTTAACCTTTCTTCTTGTAGTGATTCTCACTAAATGGCTAAGAAAATTAAATAGTAAAAAAGTTAAGGCGTTAAGTATGGCTGCCTTTACTGGATTTGCGCTGATGTCGTCAGTTACTTTTCAACAAAAGATTGTCAATTTCCAAGCTGATTCCCCGGAATACCTGCACGTTCGAGCAAATAAATCAGCTTTGGGAAGTCGGCTACAAAATGTTCAGTGGTACCGGGTAAAAAATTATTCTCAATTTGATAACTTACTAAATTCAAATCACACCAGAGATTATTTGCCAAAAGCGGTTGCTAATAACTTCAATACTGTCAGCAATGATGTTGCGACAACTTCTTCGAAAACAAGAATTCATGTAAATATGATTCCAAATGCTAATCAAGTGACAATGAAATTCAAGTTAAGTAAATCTCAAGCAAAGATTACCCTACCGTTTGTGATTTATAACCACAGTTATAGTGTTTGGGTTAACGGTAAGTTAACTCCATTATCTGTTGGAAAAGATCATCTTTTGTTCGTGAAAAACCTCGGAGTCGGAAATCAAAGAGTCAAGGTTCAGTACCATCCTCTGGGAGTCCAAACAGGCGTGGCGCTTTGCTCGTTTTTAGGGGCTGGAATATTGTTGATATAGGAAGTTAAGTGATGCATTATGAGATTCAATTATGACTTCTATCGAAAATATTATTTCTGGATTGGGATCTTCTTTTTGGCTGCCGGTTCAGTTCTTTCATTGACATTGCCGGATGAATTTATCTTTTTAATTTTAAACTTAATAATTTGTGGAGTTTTAGGATTAACAATGATATTTTTGGCAATGTTTTCTAGGCATGCCAAGTAAAAAAAGAGTGGGACTTTAACCAACTTTTTAGCAAAGTTAAATGGTTAAGGTCTCACTCTTTTATTTTTATTTAATTGAGAAGCTTGAAGTCAATTGTAAACTTCCTAATTAGTTTATTTAGTTTTGTTTTTTTAAGCACCTGCATAATCGTCCAGCCAACTAAAACTCCTAAAGTGTTGGTAATAATATCGTTAATATCGACCCAACGTGAGAGGTTTATGAACCAGTCAAGGATGAACTGAAGAAATTCAATTCCGGTGCTAACGAATAATCCGGCCAAGAATATATTCTTGGGGCGCCAATGAGGTCTCAGTAAAGTCAAGTACACCCCAAATGGCATCAGCATTAAGATGTTTTGGTAATAATCGATTGAACTACTCAAAAATGGAACGAGGTTCATTGGCACATTACCAAACATGATTGGGGCGACTTGCTGAACCCCTGAAAAAGCATATGAAGTTGGTGCCAAAGTAAGGTAACTGACAGCTAATACATAGACCAAAGCAGAAAATATTGTAAATATCTGCCAGTTAGTTAATCGTGAAATTCTTTGTGATTCAGCTTTTAGCCAGAAAACTAAACTAGTCATATGGATAAAGTAGGGAATCCATTTAACCATCTCACCGCCTTCTTTTTGAGTTATTAGATCTAAATTGAATTGGTCCGGTACAAGAATCTAAATAATCCAAGAGTTAAACAAGTTAAAGTTACTGATATTACTGCAGCAAATATTCTCATCATGTCATCTCTTTTCGGTTTGATTATCAAAGATGATACTAGACCCACTTTAAATTAAGCTTAAATAACATCTTAAGAACCAATAAAAGCGGTAAAGATTTAGTAATGAAAGGGCAAAAATTAAAGAGTAATTAGTTGAGTTTTGCTGATTTGGAGAATAAAATGCCTTTGAAAAGAAACGGGGAAGTGATAACTATGCTTATTACGGTAGGAATTCCAGCTTATAATTTGGAAGGATATATTGGCGCCAATCTCCAGTCAGTTATGGACCAGACTTATAAAAACTTTGAAGTTTTAGTGGTTGACGATCACTCTACTGATCGCACTAGAGACGTCATTAGAAAATATACCGATCAGGACAGTCGTTTTCGAGAAATTGACCTGCAAAGGCATATGGGTGTCTCGGTGGCTCGAAATAAAACGATTGATGAAGCAAAAGGTGAAGTCATTGTCTTCATTGATGGCGACGATACTTTAGAACCTCAATATTTAGAAGTAATGGCAAAGGGAATGGCTCAACCGGGGATTCACTTAGTTAATGTAGGCTCTCACTGGGGATTTCGCGGATATGGTTCTTCTGGCAGAAATAAGTTCCAAAGAATTTCCAAACGAGAAATATATGATTCAATCAATAGTTTTGGCGGTCAGCTTGGTGGCTTGGTTTGGAACAAGGCTTTTTCAATGGAGGTTATTCGTGATAATAATCTCAGGTATGACGAATCATTAAATTTAGCTGAGGACCTATTGTTTACGGCAGAGTACATTTTGGCAACTGATGGATTTCTTTTATATCCTGCGCCTCTATACAACAAGATATCGCGAGCGGGCAGTACAATTCATACGGCTACGCGACAAATGAGGAACCGAGAATATGAAGTTCGTGACCATATAAGCCAAATGGGAGCCGCTGCTGGGATTTAACGGGATACATCAAATTTAAAAAAGTCTCGGGTTGTGAATGTCCTGAGACTTTTGCTTTCCTCATAAAATATTAATTCATTGGTGGCATAATAAACTTAAAAATAATGTTTTTGGGGGCTTATTATGCATAAGAATAAAATGTTCACTTCAATATTCATCGGGGCTTTAATGATTTTGGGATTGGCTTTTGCAGATCCTATTGGAATTTCTGCCAGCCCGATTGTCAGCCAAGCAACTGTTTTTCCTGTAGGATCTATTCATTACACTGCTATTAAGAAACAGGGCAAAGTGATAGTTAAAAATATTTCGATCTACAGGCTTTATCAAAGTTTTCCATTTGAAAATAATCCTGTAAAAAATCCGCCTTTATCGGTTAAAAAACTTGCTTTGAAGTTTGGCAGCAAAGTCTATATCAGTAAATCCGGATACAATGGTACTCGTTATTCCTGGTTGCATATTAAAAGCCTTAAGAAAGTAAAAAAAGGCCAAAGGGCGATTTATTACTGGATTCGCAGCGATGCGATTAAAATAGTTAACTCAAAATCAGTTTCAAAGTAAAACAAACAGTGATTTCTTTTTAATAGAAATCACTGTTTTTATAATTAATCCTCTGAAAAATGCTAATATTAAAGAATACATAGTTTTGGAGGTTTTACATATGGTTGGTTCAGGAACATTAGTAAACACAATTGCCGTCGGCGGTGGTGGTATCGTTGGCTACTTATTTCAAAGAATTATTCCGGTAAAAGTTCAAGAGACTGTCCTAAAGGCCTTAGGCTTAGGAGTGTTTTTTATTGGCCTGGCCGGGACGTTAAGTAAGATGTTGCTAATTAAGAATGGTTCAGTTTCAACTACTGGTGAGATTATGCTGATCATTTCCTTAGCAATTGGGACAGTTTTTGGTGAATTAATCGATATTGATAAATGGCTGAACCAGTTTGGTAAATATTTAGCTAAACACTTTGGCAGCACCAGTAGTTCCAAATTTAGTGAAGGATTTCTGGTTACTACTTTAACAACTTGTGTGGGTGCCTTGGCGGTTGTTGGCGCTTTGCAGGATGGCTTGAATCACGATCCATCGATTCTTTATACCAAATCAACAATTGATTTTATTACCGTAATTTTATTTGCCGCTTCATTTGGAATCGGTTGTGCCTTTGCGGCAATTCCAATTTTTGTAGTTGAAGGCGGCATAACTTTATTAGCCGTTTTTGTTAAAGCCTTTATGACCACCAACATGTTAACTGGGATATCTTTAGTAGGGGATACTTTGATTGCTTTGATCGGAATCAACATGATGCTTGGAACCAAAATTAAGATAGCAAATATGTTGCCCGCGTTAATTGTGGTGGTGTTTTACGTTCCATTCTTTGGAATAGGATAATAATTCAGAGTGAGGCAAGGTGCGTTTTGATCCTGGTCATTGGAACACATTTTAGCATTACAATATTTATGAACAAAAAACTGGAATGACAAATATCTGTCATTCCAGTTTTTATTAATCATTTGCTTTTAACCATTGATCCAAAACGCTGATGAATTCATCATGTTGATCCAACAAAGCTAAGTGACGGCTGTTTTGGAACAAGTGCCATTTAGCGCCAGGAATGTGATCAAAAACGGTTTTGGCAATTAAAGGAGTACATAAATCGTCAGTTCCGTCAGTAACCAATACTGGAACATGGATCTTATGCAAGTCATCGGTGACATCATAGTCACTGATGGTACCATTTTCGGTAAATTCATTTGGTCCTTCGGCAATTAAGCTGGCCCGTTTCCCGTTAGTGGGTCTGCGCAAAGGTTCGGGTGAATTTTCGTCCGGATCGTCCCAACAATACCTTTCCATGTAACGGTCATTAGCGGCCAAATATTTTGGTCCGGTGAAGTCACCAGTCTTTTCGGCTTCAGCAATTGCCTGTCGATCTTCATAACTTAAATATTTAATTAACCGGTGTTGTTCTGAAATCCATAGTTTAATTGACGATGGCGAACCATCAATCATGACTGATTTAACGCCCTCTTGACTGTACTGGGTGAGGTATAACATTTCGAGCATTCCACCCCATGATTGGCCAAGCATATGTATTTCGTCAAGATGCAGGTATTTTCTTAAGGCAATCAATTCTTCGGCCCAAGTTTCTTTGACATACAGAGATTTGTCTTCGGGCAAAGATGATTTACCACAACCAATTTGATCGTACATGATTAATTGTCGGCCAGTGTCGGCATAGTCGTCCATCAGTTCAAAGTAATTATGAGATGAACCCGGACCACCATGAATCAACAATAGTGGGGCTTTTCCAGGTGTCTTTTCACCAACAATTCGGTAATAGGTTTTGTATCCCTTGAACGGCATGTAGCCTTCTTGAATTTTGCGCATATAATCATCCTTTCTTGGAAAATTGTTTCTATTTCTAATGATTATACTACTTGAAACCTTTGTTAAGCAGAGCCGATGTATATAAATGTTTTAAAAGAGTAAACTTAAAATGTAATAATTTTATTTATTGAAGAAGGTTTAATTATGCAAAGGATTTTTAAGACATCTCCTAAGATTCTTTATGCCTGGGGGATTGTTGATTTTACTTGTTTGGTAATTGTATCTTTTCTTGGGGCTTTAAAAGTCAGTCCAGTCATTGGCAACATAGCAATTATCGTATTTAATTTAGTTTTGATTTTAAGTATTATTTTGTCTTTTCGAGGAGTAATTAAGAATAAAGACTCCCGGCAAAGTGGCATCCTAGTCGTGATAGTTATCGAACTTTTATTTTTGATGCTGTTTTTGCCCATGGCATTTAGAATTATGGGACTTTTAAACTGATTTAGATAACTTGGGGTTTCTCGTAAATCACCGCTTTCTCTTTTTTACTAATCGTAGTATAATTCTTAGAAATTTGTTAATTTGATTAGAGATTTTATCAGGAGGAAGCTGCCAATGTCATTGGAGAAAGTAAAAGCCTATTTAGCTAAGTACCATTTTGAGGATCGGATCGAACAGTTTGGGGACTCAACGGCAACAGTGGACGAGGCTGCCGCGGTTCTTAAAGTTCACCCAGATCAGATTGCCAAAACATTAGCTTTTCAATTGAAGGAAAATCCAATCGTGATTGTGGCTGAAGGATCTGCTCGAGTTTCGAACCAAAAGTTTAAAGCATTTTTCCATCAAAGACCAAAAATGGTTCATCATGATGACTTGCCAGAAGTTATTGGCCATGAAGCTGGCGCTGTGACGCAATTTGCCTTAAAAGATAACGTTCAGGTGTTTTTTGATGAGACATTGAAAAAACATGATATTTTATTTCCTTCTGCTGGATCAGTTGATGCGGCAATTAGACTTAGTCTTTCAGAATTGGAAAAGCTGGCCAAACCAGTTGCCTGGGTTGACGTTGCTAAAGAACCAGAACAGTAAAATAACAGCGAACCGAGTAAGTTTTCTTTACTAAGTTCGCTGTTTTTGTTTTTTAAAAGACTTTTTTGTTTGAGTGAAATTATTTGTTTGCTCGTTCTTTTATTTCCAATTGCCGCATTCGAATGCGAATAGCCCGAAACAGCCATTCAGAAACAAAAAATCCGGCGGTTAAAGCCATTGCGACGATCAACGTGCTCATTAAATACTCTAAAGTAGAATTAACGTGCTGTTGGGCAAATGACCTCATTGCTTCGTATATAATTCCGCCGGGGACCAGAGAAACTAGGCTGGGGACATAAATCATGTTGACTGGCACTTTATACAAGATTGCGAACAGATTACCTAAAATGCCGATAATTACGGCTGCAACCATATTTGGCATGAATAAAGTCCCAGAAATATTATTAAGAATTACATAGGCTGTCCAAGCCACTGCTCCGGTAATCCCCCCGGGAAGCAGGGATCTTCTGGGTACGTTGGTGATTATTCCAAAGCCAACCGTAGAAACAAAGCTGATAATGAATTCAATTAGTAATTTCATAAAAGTTAACTGCACTGTCTCACCTCACATATTGCCAATCCCAATCATTATTGATGTTGCCAGTAAAACACCACCGCCAATTGCCGCAGCTACCAAAATGGCATCGACTGCTCGCAAAGTTCCTGAAATGAGTTCTCCAGAAGTAATTTCTCTCAATGAATTGGTAATGGCAACTCCTGGAACTAAGGGCATTAAAGCACTAACAATCATTTGACTGCTGTTGATGCCAATTCCTAGCTTTACGGTAAAAATGGCCAGCAAAGCAATCACAAATCCCCCAACTAATTCAGGCAGGTAGGGAAATACTTTGTGATGGCCAAAGAATTGGGCTGCTAAATAACCAAAGATGCCAATGAAAAATGCTAAACCTAAATCTCCCCAGGTAGCCTTAAAAACAAACATCGGGGCGACCGAGACTAAGCCAGCTCCTAGTATTTTGGTTGGCCAGTTGAAGTCAATTACTTTTTTGTCGATTTGAGAAACTCGGCTTTTTAGAGTATCAAAGTCGATTTTTTTCTCGGTAAACAAACGAGAAACCTGATTAATTTCATCGACTTTTTGTAAATTAAATCCGCCAAGCTTCGTTTTGAAAGTCATTGTTGCGGCCAGTTCATTAACTGAAACAAAAACCGCAGTAACCGTAACATAGCAGTTTAAAGGCAATCCGGCAGCTCGGCCAATATATTCGACGGTCTGTTCAACCCGCTGAATTTCTGCCCCGGATGTCAGAAGGATTGCGCCAACTTGGCCACAAACATCCATAATGTCTTTTTCGTGATCAGTTAACATTCGTAATCCTCCTAACCTCGAATTTGTTTCTTTAATATTAATATCGAGCAAATTATTGGTTTGGTCAATACTTAAATTATTGTCTTTGGGAACGAATTGACAAATTTTTATTAATTTTCCATTCGCACCAATTTTCAGTTAACTTATATGTTAATCTGATATAAGTAAAATAGGTACATACATATTGGGAGAACTTATGCGGATTTTTAAAAATATTCTTGGGTGGGTATTACCCATTGTGGTAGCTCTTGTTTTGGTAACCGTTATTCATGCAACTCTTTTTGCAAGAGCAAATGTCGATGGTGATTCTATGTATCCAAATTTGGTGAATTCGGAACAATTAATTATTTGGCGGCAAGAAAAAATTAAGCCATTAAGTGTGATTGTGTTTGATGCTCATGGCGAGGCCCCAGACGCTGCTAAAGGACAGGATTATGTCAAACGAGTAATTGGAATGCCCGGAGATACCGTTGTCAGCAAAAAGGGTAACATTTACGTTAATGGCAAAGTGCTTAAACAGGATTTTATTAGCAAGTATCAAAGAACCAGTGGCACTGGGAATTGGACCTTAACATCACTTTCCCTCAATTGGCTCCATAATCGTGGAGTTGTTCGTGTACCCAACAATGAATACTTTGTGTTGGGAGATAACCGCAGCATCTCATATGACAGTCGTTATTGGGGCTTTGTTCCAAAGGATAAGGTTATTGGCGTTGCCAAGACCCTTCCTTTTGGAAAGAATGTTCAAAGAAGTAATAACGTTAATAAACTTGCGATTAACTAGATTTGTAAAAATACCAATTAAGATGTTGATTAATTATTAATAGTAATTATTTAACCTCTTAATCGGTATTTTTTTAGTAGATAGTTATTTTTGACTGCTTTCAGTTGTAAATTTGTCAATATTGAGAGCAAAAAATCTATGCAGATCTATTGGAAAGTACCAGTTTCCTTATGGAAAGTATTAAATTTGTCATAAAAGTTCACCTAACTTTAAAGTAATTTTGCTTATTTGTAACCTCAAAGTAACCAATGATTTGTGAAAATATGGTTTAATTTTATGTATAGGAATGGGATACACATAACATACATAAAAGAGAGACGACATTAGGATGAAGAATAGAGTTCAAACGGTTGCATTAAGTTTTTTTGTGATGTTATTTTCAATTGTTTTCATGGTGAGTGTTTTACAGTCTCAGCAGACGCCAGCAGTGCGTACGATGCTCAAATTGTTAATCAGACAACCCGAAATGATTATATTTACTCGTCTTGTCCATCAAGCTCTACAAAGGGGGTTGGGGTAAATTATTTGGGTAAAAATTATAATAATAAATACGTTCGGGTTATGAAAACTAGTACAACCAAGGCCGGAACGTTTGGTTATATCAGATATTACAGTAAATATCTAGGTTGGATAAAAACGGCTGGGGTTAAGAAAACCAGTCTTTCTACAATCGCCACGGCTACAATTAACAAATACGATCTTAGTGGGGTTGTTTTACTAAATTCTGCTGGCCCAACACATCAAGTAGTCTTGGCTCGCGGATTTGCCAATAAAACCGATGGGGTACTAAATACGAGTGATGGTACTGTGGTTTATCCCTTGGCCTCGCTTCAAAAAGCAATGACTGGAGCAATTATTCAGCAGTTGATTTCAAGCGGCAAGTTATCCCCGTATTCAAAACTTAGTTCATTTTACCCAGGAGTAAAATATTCAAACTCGATAACTATTCAAAGAATGTTGACGATGACCTCTGGCATTGAAAACAATGACTATACTCCTTCTAGTAACCTTTCTGAAAGCAAAGCATTTTCAACAATTCAGTCCAAGCTTGTATCCACGGGAACCAGTTCCTATCATTATAGTGATGCTAATTATGTTTTACTTGCCGGAATAATTTCCAAGATCACTAAAAAAAGTTATGCAAGCAATCTTCAGTCAAGAATTTTGGGCCCAATGAACATGAAGAATACATTTATTGCTGGAGCTTCAATGGGGTCAAAATTTATCCCTGAAAGTTACAAAACCAATGGTTATGGGACTGCCAGAAAGCTATCAGTGGCTCGCCAAACTGGGATTCCAGGAGCAGGAAATCTTTATACGACTGTTCAGGATTTCGCTGCTTTTGAGAATGGCTTAGTTAATGGTAAAATACTGACATTAAGCCAATATAATCAACTTTTGAGCTATGGATCCTATTACTCTGGTGGCAGTTACGTAAATGTTTCGGGGATTAAGCATACTCACGGAGCATTTGGGGGAACCGGATTTTTTACCGATATTTATTCTGATGTCAATAACTATCACCTAGCGATTGTTTTCTTAAACGAGCCGCTTAAAGGTAATTATGATACTAAGCAGTTTGTTGCCATTATGTATAAACTTGCTAAGTATTATTAAAGATAGAATCAAAAATAAAGCTTCTTAGACAATCTTGAGCATTTTTTTGAAAATTGCTTAAGCATTGATCTGGGAAGCTTTTTTGCTTAAAAATAACTGAGAGATTTAAAAATTCATGACAAGATGAAAATAAATAACTTCATTTTCAAAATTAACCACCATTTGCTTTGAAAATGTGGTTTAATTCTACTTGGGAACAAAATACATATTGAAAAGAGATTGCAAGTAATGAAGAAAAAGTTTCACTCATTAACGGTTGCTTTCTTAGTAATCGCGTTTTCTGTCGTGTTTGTTTTGACTGCTTCCAATATTTCTGCCAATGCAAGTAGTTCGTACGATGCAAAAATCGTTAATCAAACTAAGCGCAGGGATAATATTTATTCTTCTTGTCCTGGAAGTTCTACTCGAGGGGTTGGAGTTAACTTTTCAGCAAGAAGTTACAACAACCATTACGTTCGGGTAATTTCGACAAGAAAAACTAAAGCAGGCACTTTTTGTTATGTACGGTACTACAGTACGTATCTTGGCTGGATCAGAGTTGGCGGACTTAAAAAATCCAGCATTAGTGCTGTTGCGTCTTCAGCAATGGCCAGATATGACTTAACCGGTTCGGTATTATTGAATTATGCCGGACCTGGTCATCAGGCAGTTTTAGCTAGAGGATATGCCAATAAAGCAAAAAAGATCCGCAATACTGCTGAAAATAAAGAAGCTTATCCTCTTGCTTCGGTTCAAAAAGTAATGACTGGGGCAATGATTCAACAGTTAATTGCTAGTAAAAAGCTTTCCCCTTACACAAGGTTAAGCAGATTTTACCCTCATATTAGATATTCAAGTTATATAACGATTCAAAGAATGTTAAGCATGACTTCCGGGATTGTCAGCACCAGTGGATATTGGCCATCACACGTATTATCCGAAAGTAAGGCATTCTCAAATATTCAGCATCACATTAACTCTACCGGAAGCAATGGCTTTAATTATAGTGACGCGAACTTTGTCTTGTTGGCAGGGATTATCACAAAGGTCACTCACAAGAGTTACGCCCAGAATCTGAAGTCACGGATTTTAAAGCCCATGCACATGAATAATACTTTTATTGCCGGAGAAAAAACTGGTAAAGAAATAATTCCAATCAGTTACAAGCAAAGTGGTTACCATGGTGCCAAGCGCTTATCAATGGCCCATGAATCCACAATTGTTGGTGCCGGAAACGTCTATTCTTCAGTTCAAGATTTTGCTGCGTCTGAAAAAGAAATTTCTGGTGGCAAAATTTTGACCTGGCATCAGTACAAATCTCTTTTGAGCTATGGTTCTTATTATTCTGGCGGAAATTATGTAAATATTCCCGGAATTAAACATTCTCATGGCACTTTTGGTGGAACCGGTTTTTCTGCAGATATGTATGGTGACCTGAACAATTACCATCTCGCCGTAGTCTTCACAAATTCACCGCTTAAAAACCACTATGATAATAAACAATTTGTCATTACCATGTATACGATTGCAAAGTATTATTAAAATGTTTTAAATAAAAGCTCTTTTCGCTGATTTAACAGTGATTAGAGCTTTTATTTTTTACTTTTATAATTTTTTGGTGGGCCGTGAATTTTCATTTGAAAGACTTCAAATGTTTTTAAGGTATAATATGTTTAAGTTGCTTTTTAACTTAATTGTGGCTTAATTCTAGAAGCGGGTCAAAAATATGGTATCAAAAAGGGAAAAAAAATGAAGATTTGGGGAAAATTTAGGTCACTTACAATCTATTTTGCCGTTATCCTTCTGGCTTCTATTGCTTTTGTTCAAAATGGGTCGATTATTAACACGAATGCGAGCAGTACTTATGATGCTAAAATTGTCAATCAATCTAAGCGAGATAATTATATTTATGCCAGTTGTCCTTCAAATTCAACTAAAGAAGTTTGGGTAAATTATTTTGCTCGCGATTTTAATAATCATTACGTTCGGGTGATGGATAGGATTAAAACCCATGCTGGAACTTTTGCCTATATTCGCTACTATGGAAAGTATCTTGGCTGGATAAAGGTTAGCTGTCTTAAAAAGACAGATATTAATGTGATCGCAGCTTCGGCCTTAAATCAAGCTAATTTGAGTGGCGAAGTCCTGTTAAACTATGCCGGATTTTCCCATCAGATAGTCTTAGCTCGTGGTTATGCATCCAAGGCTAAAAGAATTGATAACCAGAGTAAAGAAAAAGAAATTTATCCGCTTGCCTCGCTTCAAAAAGCGATGACTGGGGCGATGATTGAACAGTTGATTGCTAGTGGAAAATTATCTCCAGAAACCAGATTGAGTGAATTTTACCCTGAGATTAAAGATTCAAATAATATCACCATTCAAAGAATGTTAAGTATGACTTCTGGAATTTCAAGTGGCGAATTATTGCCTGCAACCAAATTATCTGAAGATCAAGCATTTTCAAGCATGCAATCCAGAGTGGTTTCAACAGGAAGCAGTTCTTTTAAATATAGTGATGCTAATTACGTGCTGTTAGCGGGAATCATAACCAAAATCACCCAAAAAAGTTATTCAAAAAATCTTCAGTTACGGATTTTAAGACCACTACAAATGCATCACACTTATATTGCCGGAAGTTCGATTGGCAAGGAAATTATTCCTGAAAGCTATAATCAGACTGGTTACCATTCTGCTGCTAGATTGTCAATTGACAGGGAAACTGCAATTCCAGGAGCAGGAAACGTGTATGCCACAATTCAAGATTTTGCAAATTTTGAAAAAGGATTGAATGATGGCCAAATTCTGTCAAAATCCCAGTACAGGATCCTCCTGAGTTATGGATCATTTTATTCTGGTGGTCAGTATGTTGATGTTCCTGGAATTAAACATGCTCATGGGGCCTTTGGTGGCGATGGCTTTTCAACCGATCTTTTTTCCGATACTGATAATTATCATCTAGCGCTGGTGTTTTTAAATGCGCCACTTAAAGACAATTTAAGTCCAAAACAGTTTGTTTCAACAATGTATAACATTGCTAAATATTATTAGATTTTTTGAAAGATCATGCGAGTGAAGAAAATAGTATTTTTGCTTCACCCGCATGTTTGTAGTTGCTGAATATTATGATATTTACTCGATGTTGATTGTCTTTTCAAAGTCAGGTTTAAAATCGTCCCAAGATGGCCTTGGATCGCCATTCTCCTCTGCTGTTCGTATGGCCGAATAAAAAGCAATTTTGCACTTTACATGGGTATTATATTTTTCGAGTTTATTTAGGGTCCGTCTTAAA
>DIDF01000025.1 GCA_002418005.1 Lactobacillaceae bacterium UBA5807 | reverse complement strand
ATCAAGTCGGTCATGATGTTATCACGGCAACCGATAACATTAGCAATCGTTGCAGTACCGTTCTTAATAAGTTCGTCGGCATTACCGATCCAAACATCAGTCCCATGAGAAAGCCCTGAAATTTGTAATAATTCAGAATAATTTTTCGGATGAGTTTCTTCAAGCATTCCGCGAACAAATCTAGTCCCGAACTCTGGGACTCCAAGAGTCCCGGTTTTGGACTGAATTTGTTCAGCAGTAACTCCTAAAATCTTGGGACTTGAAAATAACGACATAACCCCAGAATCATCCATCGGAATTGTTTTTGGATTAATTCCCGACAAATCTTGAAGCATTCTAATCATTGTTGGATCATCATGCCCCAAAATATCAATTTTTAAGATATTGTCATGAATAGAATGAAAATCAAAATGAGTAGTTTCCCAAGCAGCAGTTTGATCATCAGCTGGATATTGAATCGGAGTGAAATCAAAAATGTCCATATAATCAGGAACAACAATAATTCCTGCCGGATGTTGACCAGTGGTCCGTTTTACTCCGGTAGCACCCTTAGCCAAACGGTCTTCTTCAGCGCCTCTAAACGATTTACCAGTATCTCTTTCATAGGCTTTCACATAACCATAAGCAGTTTTATCAGCAACTGTACCAATGGTTCCAGCACGATAAACATTCTTTTCGCCAAACAAAACTTTGGTGTAATTGTGAGCAATTGGCTGATAATCCCCAGAAAAGTTCAAATCAATATCTGGAACTTTATTTCCAGTAAACCCTAAGAAAGTTTCGAATGGGATATTATGACCATCACCAATTAACATTGTGCCGCATTTTGGACACTTCTTTTTTGGTAAATCAAAACCAGAACTATATTCACCTTTAGTGAAAAATTCACTATATTGGCAGTTTGGGCAGCGATAGTGTGGCGGAAGAGGGTTAACTTCAGTAATTCCGGTTAAGGTAGCAACTAAACTAGAGCCAACAGATCCTCGAGAGCCAACCAAATATCCGTCTTTATTACTTTTCGCAACTAACCTTTGAGCGATCAAATAAATAACGGAGAATCCATTACCAATAATACTTTTAAGTTCTTTTTTTAATCTAGCATCAACAATCTCTGGCAGTTTTTCTCCATACCACTGATGAGCAGTTTTCATCGTCCGTTCTTTAATTTCATCTTCCGCGCCCTTCATTCTTGGCGTATAAAGTTTGTCTTTTAGCGGATGAACATCGCCAATTTGATCAGCAATTTTATGAGTATTATCAACAACGATTTGTTGAGCAATATCCTTATCCATAAATGAAAAATCTTTAAGCATCTCATCAGTAGTTGGAAAATGCAAATCAGGTAATTCTTCTTGTCTGCTAAGTGGATTTTTAGGTTGTGATTTAATTAAAATTTTTCGATAAATTGCATCATGAGGATCCAAATAATGAACATCTCCGGTAGCAACAACCGGCTTCCCTAAATCCTTGCCAAGTTTAACTATATTATTCAGGATTTCATGAAGATTCTTTGGCCCAGAAATTAGCCCTGATTTAAGCTGAAGCGCATATGCCCTCGGAGGTTGAACCTCTAAATAGTCATAAAACTTAGCTTTCTTTTTCGCTGCTTGCATTCCTTTTTCAACCATAGCAACAAAAACTTCTCCAGATGCACAAGCCGAGCCAACGATAATTCCATCACGGTATTTTTCAAGAACTGATCGAGGAACTCTTGGTACCCTATAAAAATAATCAACATTTGAAAAGGAAACAATTTTAAACATATTTTTCAGACCAGCCTGAGTCTTTGCCAATAAAATAGCGTGAGATGGTCTGCCATGACGATAAGCCTTATGGTCAGTCATATGATCATTAAGCTGATCATGGTATTTAATCCCATAATCATCTTCAGCTTTCTTTAAAAAAATATAGTTTAAATGGCCAGTGGACTCGGCATCATAAACCGCCCTGTGGTGATGTTCCAAAGAAACATCAAAACGTTTGGCAAGGAAATCAAGCGTATACCTAGAAAAATCAGGGTAAAGAAATCTAGCCAACGGCAGAGTATCAATAATTGGGTTTTTAATTTCTTCCATGCCATGACGCTTATATCCAACATTCATAAAACCAACATCAAAGGTAACATTATGGCCAACGATAATTGCATCGCCACAAAACTTTCTAAAGAGTTTAAAAACGTCTTCTTCTGGCTTAGATCCTTTAACCATGTCATCAGTAATTGAAGTTAAATTAGTTGTTTTATCTGACAGATGAAAGCCCGGATCTATAAATTCCTCAAATTGATCGATCACATTGTTGTTTTGCATTTTAACGGCTGACAATTCAATCACTTTATCATAAATTGCGGAAAGCCCCGTAGTTTCAATATCAAAAACAACATAAGTAGCATCTTTGAGAGGCGTATGGGCATCATTAAAAGTAATGGCCATCCCATCATCGACTAAATTAATTTCAACACCATAAATCATTTTCAGTTTATACTTTTCTGCAGCATGAAAAGCAGCTGGAAATCCCTGAACTCCAGCATGGTCCGTAATTGCCAAAGCAGTTTGCCCCCATTGAGAAGCTCGTTTGGCAAAATCTTCAATTCCATTAGTTGCATCCATTTGGCTCATTGTTGTATGCAAATGTAATTCAATTCGCTTTTTGCCTTCTGGAGCAGTATCTTGTCGCATTGCCTTTTTTATTGGGTTGATGTCCAAGGCATTTAATGTGAGCTCATGGGAATAATTATCTTCTTGAACGCTGCCTCGGACTTTAACCCAGTCACCTTCATCAAGAGAGTCAAACTCTGGTGCATCATTATTCTTCGAAAACTTTTTGACTTGAATAGAGGAAGAGTAATCAGTGATTTTAATCATCAACAGTTTTCTGCCTGACCGCAATTCTCGAACTTCTTTATCAAAAATGTAACCCTCAACGACTACTGAACGCTCTTCATCAACAATCTCTTCCATTTTGATTGTTGGCAAGTCATCATTAATCTTGCGACCAATTAAACTAGGGCCAATGCGATTCCCACTCGGTCCTTTACCAGCTTGGTTTGAATTTTCCAAAGCTTGTTTGGCTTTTTTGACCAATTCGGCATTTTGGGCCTCATTTTTTTGTTTTAAAGCCTCAATATCCGCTTGGGAAGCCGACTCATCAACAATCGTATTAATTGAGAAATTCGGGAATCCAGCATTTTGAAAATTCTGCTCGATTCCACTGAGTGCAGTCTGGTCCATAAAATTTTTGACAATTTCATTTTCGGCAACAAACTTTACTCGTCTGTCTTCAAGATATGGAAAATGATCGTCACACAATTCCTTAGTCAAGGGAGAAGTCACCCCGCTAGAAGTTACGGCCCATTTCCAATAATCTTTTAAAAGATTATCGTTAAATTCACTATTCTGGGGAATGATGTTAAGAGACACTTTGGCAATATTTTCGAAAGCTTTGGTCAATCTTTGGCGAAATTCATTAAATACTTCGAAAGGTAAAATGTTGGTTGTGCCAATAAAGAATTGCCAAATTTTACTTTTCTCATGAACTTCCAAATGCTTGACTTCAGCATCTACAAAGTAATCTTCATTCTTAACATCCGTCCATTTGAGTTGTTCAAGTAATTTATCGAACAACTCTTTATTATCAAGACTCACGGACAGTCTTCCTCTCTTTTAAAAACTTGCAAAAACATAGATAAGAATAGTTTAATACATCATAATTTTAAACACAATAATAAATGAGGCTGGAACATTGTAGTTCCAGCCTCATTTACCAAGTCTACGCAATTAAAGTTTCTTTAACAACTCAGGAATAACATCTTGGAGTTCATTAACTTTTTTCTCAAGAGTTTCCCCAGTTTTTCTAATTTTAATTTCAACAATACCTTCACTGGCTTTTTTACCAATGACCACTCTAATTGGAATACCAATTAAATCAGAATCGGCAAATTTGACGCCAGCTCGTTCTTTTCGATCGTCAACTAAAACTTCCAAATCAACATCAGAAAGTTGATTCTCAATTTGTTCAGCAAGTTCCATTTGGTCTGCTTTTTTTGCATTGATAGGAATTACATGAACATCAAAGGGAGCAATAATGTCCGGCCAAACTAACCCATTTTTATCAGCATGTTGTTCTGAAACAGCAGAAAGCAGGCGGCTGACACCAATTCCATAAGATCCCATAATTACAGGAATTGCCCGGCCATTTTCATCAAGAACGTTTGCATTTAATACTTTTGAATAACGAGTTCCTAATTTGAAAATATGGCCAATTTCAATTCCTTTAGTAAATTTCAGTTTTCCAGTGCCATCAGGAGATTCTTCGCCTTCTTTGACAAAAACAACATCAGCGGTCTCATCAATTCGAAAATCTCGATTTGGATTGGCGTTTTGATAATGATAGCCATTTTCATTTGCGCCAACCACAGCATTTTTCATTTTAGTAACATGTTTATCCGCGACAATTTTAACGTCTTTAGAAACATTCACTGGGCCCAAAGAACCAAAATCCGCACCAATATATTTCTCAGCATCTTCTGGCTTTGCTGGATCTAAAAAGTCAGCTTTTAAATAATTTTTGAGCTTAGTTTCATTAACTTCATAATCACCTCGAACAAGAACCATAATGGGTTGTTTATCAGCAATATAAAGCATGGATTTAATGGTTTGATTGGCATTCACATGCAAAAAAGATCCAACTTGTGAAATTGTCTTTTGGCCAGGAGTGGCTACCTTCTTGATTTCCTGTGCCGTTTCATTTGAATCAGGGGTTTCATCAAGGGAGGTTGCCATTTCCAAGTTGGCCGAATAATTACTTGAATCAGAATAAGCAATTGTATCTTCACCAACCGGTGCAATCGCAGAAAACTCTGTCGAATCAGAACCGCCCATTGCCCCAGCATCACCAATGATAGCCCGGTAATTCAAACCAATTCGATCAAAGATTCTGATATAGGCAGCGCGCATTTCTTGGTATGCCTCATCAAGATCGTCTTCATTGGTCGCAAAAGAATAAGCATCCTTCATTATGAATTCACGACTACGAAGTAAACCATATCTAGGACGATCTTCATCTCGATATTTGCTTTGAATTTGATAAAGCAAAATTGGTAACTGTTTATACGATTTTATCGAATCTCTAATTAAAGTGGTAAAGGTTTCTTCATGGGTTGGGCCTAAAATAAAATCAGTATCATGGCGATTCTTAAACTTAAAAAGTTCTGGCCCGTAAGTATCATATCGGCCAGATTCTTTCCATAGATCTGCAGGAAGAATATCTGGCATCAACATCTCTTGAGCATGGGTTGGTTTCATTTCCTTACGAATTATTTTTTCGATTTTGGAAAGTACTCGGTATGCAAGAGGCAAATAGGCATACATCCCAGCCGAAATCTGGCGAATATAACCTGCCCTGATTAACATTTGGTGACTAAGCGCCTCTGCACCACTTGGCGTTTCTTTTAAAGTCGGAATCAACACTTGCGTTTGCTTCATCTATCTAATTTCTCCTTATGAATTTTCAAACCATAAAATTTTAATGAATAAAGTACCTTTGAATATCATTCCAGGTCACTAGCAGCATAAGTAACATTAAGAAAGCAAACCCAATCAGAGTAACCACCGTTTCGGTTCTCTCTGAAACAGGCTTTCTTCTAATAGCCTCAATAATATTCAGAATTAATTTGCCTCCATCCAATCCAGGAATTGGAATTAAATTAATTATTGCTAAGTTAAGTGAAAGGAATGCCAGAAAATTCAAAATTCCGGCCAATCCATAACTGGCCGCTTGAGACGTAGTGGCAAATATTGCCACCGGACCACCCAAATCATTAAGGCTAAAATGTCCACTCACCATGCTCCACAGAGTTGATAAAAGTTGCTTGCCAACAGACCAGGTTTGAGTAAAACCAGAAACAATTTTCGCAGAAAAACTCGTTTCCAAACTACGTGTAATTCCTAATAATCCTATTTTTTTGTTATTCGCTGTCTGCGAACCAATCTTAACTTCTTTTGTTGTTGTTTTATTTCCGCTTGTGAATTTCACAGGCACTTTTTTATCTGGGTTGGATTGAATTTCTAGAGCTAACTGATCCCAATTATCAGTTTTTTTGCCGTTAATTGAGACAATTCGATCTCCTGATTTTATACCAGCATCCCTAGCAATTGAAACATTAGGAGCAATATCCACTTTATTTGAATTTGAAAAAACTCCCCCTTGGACAAAACTAAGTAGAGTGTAAACAATAATTGCCAAGATAAAGTTGTTAAACACTCCGGCAAAATTTGTCAACATTCTCTTAGGCAAAGATGCCGATTTGAACTGAACATCTCGAGGGGCTATTTGCATTTCGGTGCCATCAGACTCAATTATAGTGGCATCGTGATCCACAGGATACTTAACTTCCTTAGAATCATCGCCATTCTCGTAACCCTTAAGCCAAAGTTCATCGTCTAAATTAGACGCTGAAACAGTAAGCGGAACTCCCTGAAAAAGTCCTTGTTTCTTACTGGTATTTATAGAAGTGACTACTCCTTTTTCATTAAGCTTCAATGAAACTGGGGTCCCAGGTTTTAATTCATCGCTGCCATCATCTTCGTTTCCGGCCATTAAAACATAACCACCTAGTGGTAATAATCGGACCGTAAACGTAGTGCTGCCGCTGCGATGATAAAACAGCTTTGGCCCCATGCCTATAGAAAACTCGCGGACCATAATTCCCGATCTTCTAGCCACAATATAATGACCAAATTCATGAAAGATAACTAGGATTCCAAAAACGATAATGAAAACTATTATTGTTTTAATCAAGTGAGGTATTCCTCCTAATAAACTATACTAAACAATGCCAATCAGATGAAGAATTGGCAGGACAAACAAAAGGCTGTCAAATCTATCTAAGATTCCACCATGTCCAGGCAAAATCTTTCCAGAATCTTTAACCCCATAGTAGCGTTTGAGGGCAGATTCAATCAAATCACCAAACTGCCCTGCAATTGAAAGAACAACGGTTACAAAAAATAATTCTAAAGTAGAATACCCAAAGATTGGGTAAAAAGCAATAAACAAAGTACATATAACTGTTGCAAGAATTGTTCCAGAAATAGAACCTTCCCAAGTTTTATTTGGGGAAATTCTCGGAGCTAATTTGTGTCTTCCCAGCATTCTGCCAAATATATATGCCCCAGAATCAGTAGACCAAACAATAAATAATGCGTACAAAAGGACAACCAAAGAAATACTTCTAGCAACGATAAAATAATGAAAACCAGTTCCAATATATAACATTCCCAGAGTCAAAACTCCGGCATCATCGAAAGAAAAGAGATTTCTGGAAAGAACTGTCAAAAGTAACATTAATAACACAAAGACAAAGAAAAAGAACTCTTGACTAATATGGACTGGCAAGAAATCCAGCCAACTCTCCGGCATAATTAAAGTTGCCACTCCAAAATAGGAAATAAAAGCCTCTGTTGATACCAATAATTTCTTTTTCATTACCAAAATCTCAGAAATGGCAACAATTCCTAATGCAATGCCCGCAATGTCAATCCAGACACCACCAAGCAAAATAATTGGAATAAATATTATTAATGCCACAATTGCTGTAATAACACGTTGTCTCAATTTGAATCCCCTTATTAACTATCTTTTTTATCGAGACCGCCAAATCGACGATCACGCTTTTGATATTCTAGAATTAACTCTTTAAAAATGTTTTCATTAAAATCAGGCCATAAAGTATCAGTAAAAATAAATTCACTATATGCAATCTGCCATAGAAGGAAATTAGAAATTCTTAGTTCTCCACTAGTCCTAATTAGCAAATCTGGATCTCTGAGGCTCCCCAATGACCCAGTCATCAAATGATCTGAGATCAAGTCCTCGTTAACATCTGCAGAGGAAATTTTTTCAGCTTCAACTTCTTTTACGATATCCTTAACTGCAAGTTCAATTTCAGAGCGTCCACCATAATTTAAAGCAAAGTTTAGAACCATTCCAGTACAGTTTTTAGTTTCTTCAATCGCATTATTAACGGCCTCTTGAGTCTTTTTTGGTAATTGATCAAGAATCCCCATCACCCGAACTTTAACGTTGTTCTTAATCAGATCAGGAACAAAACTTGAAAAGAAAGCAACAGGCAGATTCATAATAAATTTTACTTCATCTGCTGGTCGCTTCCAGTTTTCAGTAGAAAAGGCATAAAGGGTCAAAACCTTAACACCTAAGTCACTTGCGACCTTAGTAATAGTTTTGACCGTTTGCATTCCTTGTCGATGGCCAGCAACTCTTGGCAAATGACGTTTTTTTGCCCACCGACCATTTCCATCCATAATAATTGCTACATGTTGAGGAATATTTAGAGGATCTATAGAAAGATCATTATTTAAGCTTGATTTTGCCAAAAGTAATCCTCCTTGTAAAATTCAAACAAAAATTAAAGGATGAGATTATGCTCATCCTAAATCAGATCTATTTTTTAGACTTACCATTATCATCATCAGGTCGTTCAACCATCCGCCATTCACCACGGTTTGCTTGAGCTAAAGTATTAAAATACTTAAGAAGATGATTGGCATCATCTGGGCTTTGTTGACCCAAAATATTCAACCCTTTACCAGTAGTCATTGGCTCTGATAAATCAGTTATTTCATTCCCATTTTCAATGGTTGCGTTGGAAAATGCAATAACCCAGTCATTTTCCACCAACTGAGAAACAATGAAGAACAAATTGAATTTATCAGTAACATAAGCTGGCATTGCATATAAGCCATCTTGAACAGCAGCTAACTGATTACCGTTGTAATTTAATACTCCTAAATTATCAGGAGTTACTGCGTGATTCAATTTAAAAATCATGTTTTCAAATTGTTTAGTTCCGGGAACAACTTGAATTTCATCATTATTGTCTGCCATAATTAATTTCTCCTTCGGTCAGTTAGCTAGCCGCTAACGACTTCTTTTTCCTTCTCAGCAACCATTTGATCAACATCTTTAATTGCACTATCGGTTAACTTTTGAACATTGTCTTCATTACGATGATAATCATCATCAGTAATTTTCTCATCTTTGTTAAGCCGCTTTAAGTCATCCATCGCTTCGCGACGAACATTTCTTATTGCAACTTTGCCTTTTTCACCAGTTGCTTTAACTTGTTTAGCAATTTCTTTACGTCTTTCTTCGGTTAAAGCCGGAACAGCAAGTCGAATAGATGTCCCATCATTTGCAGGACTAATTCCCAAATCAGCTTCGTAAATCCCTTTTTCAATGTTTTCAAGCGCAGTTTTGTCATAAGGAGTAATCATAATTACTCTAGCTTCAGGAATCGTAATCGAAGCAATTTGGTTTAAAGGAGTTGGGGCACCATAATAATCTACCATTACTCCATTAAGCAAACTCGCATTTGCTCTACCTGCCCTGATTGAACCAAGATCTTTAGCCAAGACTTTTTTTGAACTATCCATTTTTGATTTAGCTGAATTTAAAATTGATTGAGTATCTGCCATTAATTATTTCTCCTTAACAGTTGTACCAATGTTTTCTCCGGTCACCACTTTACGAATGTTACCAGGCTTGTTGAGATTAAAGACAACTAACGGAATATGGTTATCCATTGATAACGAACTTGCAGTGGCATCCATGACTTTCAGGCCCTTGTCAATAATGTCCATATAGGTCAAGGTATCATACTTAACGGCGTTCTTATCTTTTCTAGGATCGGCAGAGTATATACCGTCTACTCCATTTTTAGCCATCAAAATGGCATCTGCGTTCATTTCAGCAGCCCTTAAAGCAGCAGTTGTATCCGTTGAGAAATATGGATTCCCTGTCCCACCAGCGAAAATAACAACTCGGCCTTTCTCAAAATGACGAATTGCCTTTCGACGAATATAAGGTTCAGCAATTTGTCTCATTTCAATTGAAGTCTGAACTCGAGTAGGAACCCCCAAGGATTCCAAGTTATCCTGAAGGGCAAGACCATTCATAATGGTCCCCAACATACCAATATAGTCAGCCTGAGCTCGTTCCATACCCATTTCAGCACCAGCTTGGCCGCGCCACATATTGCCGCCGCCAACAACGACACCAATTTGAATTCCTAAATTGTGAATATCTTTTATCTCTTGGGCGACATCCTTAATCACGGGTGGGTTGATCCCAAATCCACGATCTCCTGCTAAAGCTTCTCCGCTTAATTTTAAAACGATACGCTTATATTTTACTTCAGACATTAGTGAGCCTCCCGTTGACAATCGTTATACCAATTTTATCATACAAAATCACCATGCAACAATAATTAGGCAAAATTAGCTGATTATTATTAGTATCTTAAAAAGCAGCAAAAAAGTTGAGAATTATAGATATCCCAAATAACAGGTAAAAATTACCCTTTGGTATCAATCAGTAAATCTCAACTTTTTATTAAAAACTATTTCAGTTGTGAACGAACTTCATCTTCAAAACTTTCTTTTTCTACTTCGATTCCTTCACCAACTTCATAACGAACAAATTTAACAATTGAAGCATTCTTTGATTTTACATATTGTGAAACAGTCTGATCGGGATCCTTAACAAAGTCTTGATCCTCAAGGCAAATTTCAGACAAGAACTTACGAAGTCGTCCTTCAACCATCTTATCAACAATCTTTTCAGGTTTACCTTCGTTTAATGCTTCTTCAGTTAAAATTTGCTTTTCATGAGCAAGACGATCAGCAGGAACCTGATCCTTATTCAAAAATTCTGGATTTGTAGCAGCAACGTGCATTGCAATATCTTTTGCAGTAGCTTCATCGCCACCCTTTAAAAGAACCAAAGAACCAATCAAGCCACCATTATGAAGATAAGAGCCAAAGACTTCATCATCATTTTTTTCAACAACAGCAAAACGACGGAGAGTAACCTTTTCACCAGTAACTTGGGTTGTTTCAATGATTGAATCTTTAATAGTGCCTTTTTCAGTTGGTAACTTTAATGCAGCAGCAACATCAGCTGGCTTGTTCTCAACAATAGCTGCTGAAATAACATCTACAAGATCCTTAAAGGGATCCGAGGTAGCAACAAAATCAGTTTCAGAGTTAATTTCAACAATGGCAGCAGTATTACCCTTAATAGCAATTTTAGTTAAACCATTAGCGGCAACTTTACCACTCTTTTTTTCTGCTTTAGCCACGCCTTTTTCTCTAAGTACTTCAATAGCCTTATCAAAATCGCCATCAGTTTGAACTAAAGCTTTTTTAGCGTCCATCATACCTACGCCTGTTTTTTTACGTAACTTCATTACATCGGATGCAGCAATTTTTGCCATACTATGGCCTCCATTCATTAAAAAAGCGATCCCCAACACTAAGGCCACGTTGGTCCACAGTGAAAGAGTTCGCCCAGTGTTAATTATTTAGCTTCTTTAGCATTATTTGTAGAACTATCTTCTACTTTATGAGCAACATCTTCAATTGATTCGTCTTTCTTGTCAGACTTATCATCAGAATTGCCACCTTCAAAAGTAGATTCGTCAACTTGGTCTTCACCTTGGCGACCTTCAATGATTGCATCAGCCATTGTCGAAGTAATCAAACGAACGGCACGAATGGCATCATCGTTTGAAGGGATAACAACATCAATATCGTCTGGATCAGTATTAGTATCAACCATAGCAACGATCGGAATGTTTAACTTTTGAGCTTCATTAACAGCAATTTGTTCTTTACGAGGATCAACAATAAACATAACGTCAGGAATCTTTGGCATATCTTCAATACCACCCAAGAATCTTTCAAGCTTTTCTCTTTGTTTAATCAAAAGAGAAACTTCTTTCTTAGAAAGAACATCAAAAGTACCATCAGTGTCCATCTTCTTAAGATCTTTGAGACGCTTTACACGTGTTTGAATAGTATTCCAGTTAGTTAAAGTTCCACCCAACCAACGGTTGTTTACATAAAATTGACCGGCACGAGTTGCTTCTTCTTGAATTGAATCCTGAGCCTGTTTCTTTGTTCCAACAAACAAAACAACAGCGCCCTTTGCAGCTTCATCCTTCATAAAATCGTAAGCAACATCAATCAATTTAACAGTTTTTTGTAAATCAATGATGTAAATTCCGTTACGTTCAGTGAAGATATATGGCTTCATCTTTGGGTTCCAACGACGAGTTTGGTGACCGAAATGAACTCCGGCTTCCAATAATCGTTTCATAGATACAACTGACATAATTATTCCTCCAATTAGGTTTTATTTTTCCTCCCCATTGATCACCTACCACAAGAACCAAATGGCACCACTTGCAGTATCACAACAGGTGTGTATTTAAAACACCTCTAAAAGTATATAAGAAAAGCTTCATGAAAGCAAGGATCAAGGCAAATTTATTCAAAGAAAAAAGCTGGGTAAAAAAACCCAGCTTTTATCAAATTAGATATTAAATTTTAGAGCTTAACAAGCTTATCAGACTTGCCACTGATAATAAGTGACTTGTTAGCATCCATAGCGAAGTAAACCATGTTTCGGACGGCACGCTTTGTGTAGAAGGCGATATGTGGACTTACCAAAACATTATCCCGCTTGATCAAGTTCTTTAATCTTTCATCTGGAATAGCATCGAAACTACCAAAATCAGTATTGAAGATACCAACTTCATCTTCATAAACGTCAAGGGCAGCACCAGCAACTTTACCAGAATCAAGTGCTCTGATCAGGGCGTCAGTATCAACAAGTGAGCCACGAGCTGGGTTCAAAATGTATACTCCGTCCTTCATTTGTGAGAATGCTTCATCATTAAGCATATGTTCATTTTCTTTTGTTGCAGGAGCATGAATTGAAAGAACATCTGATTGACGATAAAGTTCTTCAGGAGTATCAACATAGATACCCTCTTTTTCAAGTTCAGGGTTTCTGTAAACATCATAACCGATAACCTTGGCACCAAAACCTTTATAAATTTTGATTGCTGCTCGGCCAATACGACCAGTAGCAAAAACACCAACAGTTAATTGGTTAAGTTCTTCAGCAATGTCTGGAGCCCAACGAAGGTCACCATGAGCGATCTTGTTATCAAAGACTTTGGTCTTTCTTAACAATCTCATCAATTCAGTAACTGTAAATTCAGCAATTGCTTCTGGAGAATATGCAGGAACATTAGTAACTTTCATTCCATTACGCTTAATAGCATCTGCATCAATGTTATCAACACCAACATTACGAAGTGACATAAACTTAACTCCGTAACTTGCTAACTTATCAATAACTTCTGCGGTATATGGCTTTTGTTGGTAAACAACAACTCCGTCAGAACCTTTAGCTTGATCAACAGTGCTTTCATCAAGCAACTCTTTAGTAGAGCCAACAGTAACATCGGGATTTTCTTTAGCCCATGAATCTAAATAAGGTTTTTCATCGTCACGAATACCGTATGCATAAATTTTCACAAAAATTACCTCCTAAATTTTGTACAACCTTATTCTACCACGAGTATCAACATTTCGGCTATTGTTCATTACTTAATTTTTGAAATTAATTGGAATGCTTTTGACATCTACGTGATTTTTTTTCAAAAAAGCAATTTTTTGTTTTCTTGGACGCCGTTTTATAAAATATTCTGCTCTTAAAGCATAATGCTTTGTCGGATATTCTTTGATCATTAATATCTTTAAAGGTGGATGACTTCTAGTATACTTAGCACCTTTACCAGCAACATGCTCTTCAAAACGGTGTTTAGGATGAGGAGAATAGCCAGTATACAAACTTCCATCTTTACAGAGCAAAATATAAACAAAATATCGTTCTTTATTCTCCATAAAGCATCTTCCTAACTTCCTTGGAATAATGATTGCCTTCGTGGGTTATGAGGTCCTGAAGAATTTTTGCCCCATCTTTTTTTCCATCTTTTACCGCTCGAAGTAACACCATGTTGGCATTTTCGTTAATTCTAGGTCGGACAAACCGAATTTCTTTGGGTTCCAAGCGATATTTTCGAAAAGCTAAAAGAAGATCGACTAAGCGATCAGGCCGGTAAACAAAGTAAGCATTACCATTCATTTTTAGCAAATCTGAAGTCGTCAAACTAACTTTTTCAATGGTAGTTTTCACTTCATGTCGAGCAATAGCTAAATACGGATTAGGATTCTTTTTGCTGGTGGGATAATTTAGAAAATATGGCGGATTACAGACTAACGTATCAACACTATCCTTTTTGATATAATTCGTGGAATTTTCTAAATCATCATTTATCACCGTCATCCGTTTTTCTAGAGAATTCAGCAAGACACTTCGTTTGGCCATGTCGGCAAGACGAGCCTGGATTTCTACCTCGTAAATTTTTCCAGTCAATTTGTTGCTTATAAATAAACCAACAGCACCATTTCCACTGCACAGATCTACAATTGTCTGCTGTTTATTAGAGCTTTTTACAAAATCTGCCAATAAAACAGCATCTAAAGAAAAGGAAAAAACCTCACTGCTTTGAATTATTTTTATATTGTTACTGTATAATTGGTCTATTCTCTCGTTCGGATTTAATTTTATGTTCATGATATACTCTTATTCTGTTTAATTTGCAAAAGCTTTTGAATATAGGTTAATATTATTTTATCAGATATGAAAGAAGGAAACGAAATTGCTTTACTCATTTCTTCGAGTAATGGTTAACATCCTAATTTATGTAATCAATGGTAAACCTCATTATTTACATAAAGACCGTTTACCTAAGGGAAATTATATTTTAGTTGGCCCCCATAGAACTTGGTTTGACCCAATTTATTTTGCTTTAGGGGCTTGGCCCAAGAGATTTAGCTTTATGGCCAAAAAAGAATTGTTTGAAAACCCAGTTCTTCGGTTGATTTTAAATCATGTCAATGCTTTTTCAGTGGACAGACAAAATCCTGGTCCCTCCGCAATTAAAACCCCAGTCAATATTTTGCGAAAAACAGATTTGTCCCTAGTTCTGTTTCCCTCTGGTACTCGTCACTCAGAAGAACTAAAAGGCGGAGCAGTTTTGATAGCACGCTTAGCTAAAGTTCCTTTAGTTCCAACTGTTTACCAAGGGCCGTTAACTTTCAAAAGTCTTTTTGATAGGAAGCAAGTCACGGTAGCTTTTGGGGAACCAATCTATGTTGACTCAAAAAAACGGTTAACTGACGACCAACAGGCACAATTAGAAAAGGACATGCAAAGTGCGTTTGATGCATTAGACTATTCAGTTGATCCCACTTTCAAATATGTTGATGTCTCAAAAAAATCTTAAACAAAAAAGAACTGCAAGTTTTTAATAATAACTTGCAATTCCTTTTTTTATTATTTTCCTTGACGGTTTTTCATAGCATTCATCATCTGATGAAGCTTCTTTGAAGATGGCTTTTGTCCCATCTGCAGCATTAACTGGCGAAGTTGTTCCTCATCAAATGGTGGGTTTTCCTTCAAGTACTTTTCCATATATCGTCGAGCACCATAGAATCCGCCAAATAAGCCGATCACTAAAGCAAGAGCGACAATTAATATCCATAACCAAGTTGCCAAAGTAAGCCCTCCTCTTTAACCTCAACTATTAATTCTACACAATTTACCAACAAATTAAAAGTTTATTTTAATCATCGCGAAGTCCTTTTTTGCGCTGAATTTTTTTAACTTTTTCAGGAGTAACTTCCTTGCCATTTTTATCATAAAGTTTCATCATTTCAATTTGGCTCTTAAAGTTTTCCCGAAAATGCTGGATATACCTTTTTCTAAGCTTACCTTGTTCAACTTTCTCAAGTTCTGTAAGCCCTTCTTCTTTGGCTTTTTTGGCTAGTTCATTAATTCTTGGGATTATTTCTTTAAATACTTCATCATTTATCTTTGACTGTAACTTCTTTTTTTCTTCTTCATTCATAAAATCATCCCTCCAATAAATTTATATTATACTACGCGTGGTGCTAGTTGATTT
>DIDF01000071.1 GCA_002418005.1 Lactobacillaceae bacterium UBA5807 | reverse complement strand
AAGTAAAATATATTATTCAAATTATTAGTACTTATTTATCTGTTCCCTATTCTACATAAAAAGTAAAAAATAAAAAGCTAGCCAAAAAATGGTTAACTTTATAAAATAATTTATGATATCTGCTGATCATTATTTAGATTTAATCCATCCGAATCAGCTTCAAATGAAACTTGCAGAATATGCCGTTGATAACGTTTTGCTTCTGGTGGGAGTTTCATATAATTACCGTACAATCGTCGTAAATAACTGTCGTAGTCTTTCAAAATTGGGAATTGATAACCTTCGAAAACCCTTTTAACAACCCCATCACTTAGTTCTGATTGAAGAATTACTTCTTTACCATAACCATAAGGAGAAGACATATTAACATTTGGCAAACTTCGTTGGTCATCATAATTTTCCATAATTGACAGCCTTCGCAAATATAAATCTGTTAATCGCCAATCCTTTAACAATTTACTGCTACCATCAACATGGTCACGTTCTGGATAAACCTTATTGGTTATTACCCGATTAATTTTGTTTAAAGCATTTTTTTGGTTGTTCTGATCAACTTTAGACTCTGGCATTTTATCGAAGGGAAAAACATCAATGAAGATACCATCCTTGGTATTTGTGTCTTCTCGACCTCGTTCAAGGATTGAGGTATCTGCTCTCATAACTTTAGCAAAATCAAACTCAAATTTAGGGTCTAAACGATCTTCTTCAAGAAATAATCCAAATTTGCTGAGATAATCAGGCATTAATTTGACAAATTTTTCAAAATCTTTTCTTGTTAAACCAATGTCAATATCATCATTCCAAGGGATAAAGCCATGGTGTCTAACCGCGCCAATAGCAGATCCACCAGTCAAAAAATATTGAAGATTTAACTTATTTGCCAAGCCATCAATTACCTTGAGCATATCAAGTTGAATTTCATGAATTTGTTTAATATCGATCATTCATGTCACCCCTTACTTAAGAATATTTATTTCGATATAAAAACCTCATAAAATAAGCTCGATTGTCATTTAAAACAAAGGCACTTGCAGATAAATGTAGACTAGATTTTCGATTGCGCAAGCCTTGAGGAAACATTCCAAGTAATCCTTGAATATTTTTAAGCTTTTTATGATCTAGCCAAGGATAATCTTGTTGATTTAATTGATTAATTTCTTTAAATAAAAGTTTTAAAAATAAATCCATAAATGTTTATCTATCTCATTAATTTATTTGGTCTTTAAATATATCAAAAGCGGTAAGTAATTCCTGGGTTTCTGCTACATCATGAACCCTCAAAATTCTACCACCCAAAATCGTCATAAATGTTTCAAAAATTAACGTTGGTATTAACCTTTGAGAAGCATCATTTAAGTTAAACAAATGTTTGGCAAAACTCTTGCGAGAAATCGCCACCATCGACGGAACGGCAAATTTATCCATTTTTTGGATGTACTTCATTTTAATAAAATCAAAATCAAAATCAAAAGCATTTTTGGCAGAAAAGCCAACCCCAGGATCAATAACAATATTTTCATTCGATAAACCTGATTTTTTTAAATCATTTATGGAATGAGTAAAGAAATCGTCCATGTTCTTATTTAAAGTAGATACTTGCTCATTGAAATTACGGCCATTAAACATCGTTACCACATCAGGCTTGTATTTAGCAACTAATTTTAATTTATCCTCAGAATTAAACCCATCAATATCATTTATAATTTGAATACCATTTTCTAAAGCAAGCTTCATTACCTCAGGAGTATTGGAATCGATAGCTAAAACTATATCAGGAAAAGATTTATGAATTTCTTTTAAAAAGGGTACTACTCTCCCCCACTCCTCTTGGGGGCTAATATCTTCAAAATGAGGTTTGGATGATTTTCCACCGACTTCAAATATTGATGCTCCAAGGGCCATTTCTTTATCAATTCGAGAAAGAACTGCACTAATTGAGGCATTTACTCCACCATCATAAAATGAATCTGGTGTGAGATTTAAGATCGAATAAATGACTGGCCGTTCAGTAACATTAAAATCAAATTCTCGGCCCTTAAAATGGATTTCTGACTGTCTTATGGCCTCTTTTAATTGCCTAACTGATTCGTCATGCTCCCCAAATTCAAGAATCCAATCTTGTAAAAAATGCGGAATATTCTTTCTAACAAGAGTGACCGTTATTTTTTTCCCGTTTGCCCTAGTTATCAAAGAAATTTTATCTGAATTTTGAATTAAAAAGTTATTTACTCTTTCGAATTCATTCAATTCAGGCTCAAAAGCAATTTCAATATTTTGTCTTGTTTGTTTAAAACAATTAGGATTTAATTTAACTCGCATATTTTTACCTTTCCAAAAATAAAAATATTTAACTGTATTTATAAGCTAAATATTTTTAAAAAGTCAAAGTTCTTTTTAATCATCAGAAACAAGATATTTTCTTACTGGATTTACTAAATAAAATGATCCAACCACAAAAATAACTGGTCTTGCTTTGTCTTTATTAGCTAAATTAATGGCAAATAACACCGCCTGAGTTGGGTCATCAAAATATGGAATATCCTTGTTGATTTTTCTTTTGTAAACGTTAGCTAATGAATTAGCATGCAACTCCCGAACTGGGTTTTGAGGCTCAGTAACGATAAATCTAGTATTCTTTAATTGCACTAGCGTATCTACTGCTTGTTGATAATCTTTGTCCTTTAAAAAGCCATTGACGATTATCTTCGGAGTATTTTCATAAATTTCATTTACACTATCAAAAAAAGCTCTGATTCCATCAGGATTATGCCCACCATCAAGGATAATTGTTGGATTTTGACTGACAGTTTCAAATCGGCCTGGGACTTTTAAATTTTCCAAAGCCGCATTCAAAATTTTGTCAGGTTGGTTAACCCGATAATTTCGAATAAAGTTAAAAAACCACCTTAAAACCGTCGCTAAATTACTTAACTGATATTGGCCCCTCAAACCAAATCCAAAAGTTCCAGATATATTTTTTCCATTAATTTTATACTCAATAGCTGAGTTGCCATTGATTAAGCTTTTATTAATCAAAACTTCTTGGGCACTCAAGAAGGCTGAGTTCTTTAGTAAAGCCTCTTTTTTAATGACCTGAAATGCCTGTTTGGGTTCATTTTTAGAAATAATTGTCGTATTGTTTTTCCGAATAATCTTTGACTTAGTGGTAGCAATCTCGTAAATATTATTTCCTAAAATTCCAATGTGGTCCATTCCAACTTCAGTGAATATTGAATACATAGTATTAAAAACTGCATTGGTCGCGTCAAGTTCGCCGCCAAGCCCACACTCGAGGACAACAAAATCAACTTTTTGGTCCGAAAAGTAAAGCATTGCTGCCAAAAAAAGAGCTTCAAACTGCGAAAGTTGGTCATTAATAAACTCTTTGGTTTTCATTTGGGCTTCAATTTTATCAAGATAATTTTTGAAAATCTGGTTTTTGATTTCATTAAAGTTTACCTGAATAGAATTGGTATCAGTCCCAATCGCTGGGCTAGTAAACAATCCAGTTTTAAAGCCCATTTGTTGCAAGATTGAAGCAATCATATAAGAAGTCGACCCCTTGCCATTGGTGCCACAAATATGAATAATTTTGAACTTTTTATCAGGACTATTAAATGCTAGCAAGATTTTTTTTAAAAGTAAAATTCGATCTCCTTGATTGTATAAAAAGTCCGCAAATTTTGGTTTAGAGTTTTTCGTCATTGATATCCCCTATAGAATTCAAAAATTCATTTTTTAAACTATCCTGCTTAGAAAACTCACCAGTAAATTTGATGGTTCTTGTTGAAGACTCGGTCTTTTTTACTCCTCGCATTTCGACACACATATGCCTAGCATCAACAACTACAGCAATTCCCTTAGGATCCAAAATTTTTTCAAGTTGATTTGCAATATCATCGGTAACCTTTTCTTGGAGACTCAATTTATGAGAAACAAAATCAATCAATCTTGGAATCTTACTTAACCCAATTATTTTGCCATGATTAGGAATATAAGCTACATGAACCTTCCCCCAAAATGGCATCAAATGGTGCTCGCACATTGAATAAAAGGGTATATTTCGTAACATTACCATCTTGTCATCACTAGGCTGATCATCAAAAACCTTATAATCCGAAAAATTTTCTTGGCCAACAGAACTAAATATTTCATGATACATTCTCATAACTCGATTAGGAGTTTCAATTAAACCGGACCTCTTTGGATCATCACCAACCGCTGATAAAATGTTTTTGACGGAATTTTCTATAATAGTGTCCGGTTTATTTTTTTGAGATATTTGCTCAATTTTTTGGTCTGAGTTTTTTAGTTTATCGATTCCACTTTGAATTTGAGAATAAAACTCAAAGTGTTTGTTAATCACCTCTAAAACTGGCTTTAAAACAAAAAGTCGATTAAAAGCTTCAACGTGAGGAACTACTAAATCATCTTCTGAAATTCTTTGATCGCCCCAGAAGATAATATCAATATCCAAAGTCCTTGGGCCCCAGTGAACTTCTCTTATACGATTTAAATCACTTTCAATTTGATGAATTCTAGCCAAAAACTCTTTAGGTTCATAATTAGTGGTGACATTCATCGCTAAATTAATAAAATCATTCTGTTTAACTCCACCCACTGGAGAGGTTCGATAAAATGCAGACACTTTTTCAACTAAAACCTTAGAATCATTTCCTAAATCAGAAATTGCTTTATTTAGAATAAACTGTGAATTTGAAAGATTACTTCCTAAACTAAGAATGACATTTTGAAACATTTAATTGTTCATCTCGATTTCAACATTATCAAATACACCATCAACTGGTAAATTTAATTTTCTAATTTTGACTTTCACTTTCTTTATCCGATCATCTTCATTATCAATTCCATCAATAATTCTTTGAGCCAAGGTTTCAATGAGGTTAACTGGGCTTTCGGCTACAATCTTTTTTATGATCGGATAAAAATCAGCGTAACTGACTGTGCTTGATAACTTGTCATCCTTGGGTTTTGATGAAACTTTAACCTGTAGGTCGACTTGAATGGTTTGCCCAACTTTTTTTTCTTCTGGTAAAACGCCAATATGAGCATGAAATTGCATATTATTTAGATTAATTTTAAACATAATTTTCTCCTAATTTCAGGTATGGCAAAAAGCGACCCGCTGTCAACTCAGCGCGCCGCTACGATTTAATTAAATAACCTGTTTGTCATTTTACTAAAAGTTTTTGAGGTCAAAACAAAATAAAGAGCAACAATTTGAATTAATGTCGTAAATAATTCTGGTAAAAATCTAACAGCCAGCATACCGAAGAAAGTGGTTTGATAACCACTCATAACAGCCAACCAAAAAGTATTTAATACCAGATTAATAAATATGGAAATCACAAGTTGAGCTCCTATGATTTTAGGCATTGTTACTTTTTTGCGATAAAAAAACAATCCATAAACAATTGCGCCGCAAATAGCAGAAACTGTGAACCCAGGGAAATAAGGCTGACCTGAAAGAAAAGTCCCCAAAACATCAGATAATCCGGCAACACCAGCCAACCACCAAGGCCCATACCAGTAACTAATAATTGCAGTTATCAAAAAGACAAATGTAAGCCGATTGTTATTACTTAAAATCATAATGGAGAATTGTTTTATAACAAAACCAGATCCCATTAAGACTCCAAGTAAGACAATATCTAAAGTTCGAAGCTTTCTTAAACCATAAGATACTGAATTCAAAATAATGACATCTCCTAAAAGGAGCTCACCAAAATATATAAATATATAATTTCTATATCGATAAACTGGCGAATGCGGATTCAATACCGCGAACGATTATTAAATAAAATCGTTCTTCGTTCGTGGTTCACATTCCGTTCCTACGACACTTTACGCATTGAATCCTACCCCAAAAATTTATAACACCAACATGTTATCACATATTTTGATACAAAATCAAATTTTTTAGCTTACTAAAAGTAAGAGCTTAAAGTTTGTCTTTTTCAAAATCTCTAACCCAGGCAAGAGCCAAAGCTTTGTCTCCTAAATGGGTCCCAATTGAAGGACCAAAGTAGCTTTGTTCAAGTGGCATATTGGGATACAATTCCTGAATTTTATTTGCCCAATCCGCCCCAGCTTTGGGATCATCACCATTAATTATTAGTCCCCTAATTGGGTAATCTGCTTTTTTATAAACTTGGGCAAACAGTTCTTCTACTCTAGCTAAAGCCTTTTTTCTGGATCTGATTTTTTCGATTGCAACAATTTCATGACTATGGTCATCAAACGTCAGTAATGGTTTAATTTTTAGTAATCCGCCAATAAAAGCCGAAGCATTAGACAAACGCCCGCCACGAACTAAATTTTGTAAATCATCAACAACAAACAATTCCCCAAAAGTAGTCCGTAAATCATCAAGATAAGTGGTAATTTGTTCTGGGCTTCTGCCAAGCTTTGCCATTTTAGCTGCCTGGATAGCCAGATATCCCATCAATCTAACCGTAATTTGTGAATCATATGGAATTACTTTTATCCCTTGAACTGAAGGGGCAATTTGCTTGATTGAATTATACATTCCAGAAATTGTACTAGCCAAATGAATGCTGATAACTGCTTGATAGCCTTGCTTGGCTAAATTTTGATAAAGATCAACCATTTCGCCAACAGGAGCCTGGGATGTACTTGGAAAAGAATTTGAAGCTTTTAATTTTTGATAAAATTGCTCAGTGGTAATGTCCTTTCCCTCATGATATTCATGGCCATCAATCACGATTGGAAGTGAAACAACCTTAATATTATATTTCTCTTGTTCCTCTTCAGTGAGATAAGAACTGCTATCCGTTACAACAGCAATTTTCATTGAATCCACCCCTAATCTGAAATTCTTTGTAAGCTTTTCTCTAATCGGTTAATTAATATCTTTAAAAGATTCTTTTCTTCATCGGTCCAATGATTAAATATAGACTTTTCAAGTTTATCAGACAACTGGGAAATTTGTTTATTAGCTTGCGAACCCTTATCTGTTACATGATACAGAAGCTGGCGTTTATCTCGGCCAACTGCCTCTTTAGAAAGCATCTGCTTTTCAACCAGCCGCTTTAGCTGGCGAGAAAGAGTAGACACGTCCAAACTAGTTGCTTTAGACAAATGCTCTTGAGTATTGTTACCGTTAATCACTTGGCTAAGAAGTTTCCATTCAGAAATAGTCAATTCGTTTGTCTTTGTAATTTTTAACAGCTGTGAATTATGTATTGATGCTGCGTCACGCAGTGCGGTTAAAATATCTTTCATAATGAAAGTACCTCCAGAACCAAAGTATACGCTATTTACTTGTGAGTTACAACTAGTTTTATTCTGAGTAAATAAGCGAAGAATGAGGTATACTATTAGTTGCTGTATCAAGAAAGGAAGTGCTTGAGATGTCCTTTGATGGATCTTTTACCCACTCTATAAAAATTGAATTGAACCAGCTGCTTTCTTCTGGAAGAATCAGCAAAATTAATCAACCTTATCCCAATGAACTTATCTTAACTATAAGAGCACACGGAAAAAACAATAATCTCTTGTTATCGGCAAATCCTAATTTTGCCAGAGTTCAGATTACTGCGGTTCCTTACGTAAATCCTGCTGTTCCAAATAACTTCACCATGTTAATGAGAAAATATTTAAGTGGGGCAATCTTAAATTCCGTTGAGCAACCCAAAAATGATCGAATGCTATGTTTAAATTTTAGTTCTAGAAACGAATTGGGTGACCAAATGGAACTTGGATTAGTTACAGAAATTATGGCAAGACATAGTAATATTATTCTTGTGGACAAAAGTAACAACAAAATCCTGGATGCTATTAAACACGTTGGCCCAGATGTAAACAGATATCGAACCCTTTTGCCTGGAGCAGAATATATCCAACCACCCAAGCAAAACCTTCAAGATCCATTTACGAAAAAAGAATTTAGCGATATTTCTTCTTTAGTTAAAGGCTATCCTAACGTCGACGTATTGGCTGAGCAACTCAAGCATACCCTTCAAGGGCTTGGAAATGATACAGCCTTAGCATTGGCAAATTATTTACACAAACCTGGCGACCTAAACAATAATTTTCAATCTTTTTTCGCTCAGTTTGATAAATATAAGCCGACCTTAAGCAAACTTGTTAATAACAAAATTGCTTTTTCAGCATTTCCCTATCCCCACACCAAAGAAAATAAAACGTACGGTACTCTTAGCGAACTATTGGATGCTTATTACACCCAACAAGCCCAAAGGGATCGGGTTCGTGAACAGGGAAACGTTTTAATTGAAGTGGTTAAAAAACAACTCAAAAAAAATCTCAATAAATTAAAAAAGTTAACCAAAGAACTTGCAGCAACTAATTCTGCCGACGAATATCGAATTAAAGGCGAAATTTTGACCACTTTCTTAACAAAAGTAAAAAGAGGAATGAGTTCAGTCGAACTCCCAAACTATTATGATGATAATAAGCTTATAAAAATTTCAATTTCAAACCAATTATACCCCTCTGAAAATGCTCAAAAATATTTCAAAAAGTACCAAAAGGCCAAAAATGCGGTTGGTTATTTATCTGACCAAATCAAACTAACAAAACAAGAAATCGATTATTTCGAAAATATTCAGTCGCAAATCGAACTAGCTAATCCTGAAGATTTAACTGATATTCGCTCCGAATTAGAGGAAGGTGGATATCTAAAGAATCATGATCAGCATCGGAATCGGAAAAATAAGCGAAGAAAAATTAGCAAACCTGAAAAATTCACAGCCAGTGATGGAACCACTATTCTTGTAGGCAAAAACAATCTTCAAAACGAAAAATTGACGATGCACACAGCAGATAAAAGAGATACTTGGCTGCATACTCAAAAGATCCCTGGATCTCACGTTATCATCCAAAGCTTTGACCCAAGTGAGCAAACTTTGCAAGAAGCCGCAGAGCTAGCAGCATATTTTTCAAAAGCAAGAAATTCTACGAAAGTACCCGTTGACTATACAAGAGTAAAAAATATCCGTAAACCTAACGGAACTAAACCTGGATACGTCATTTATGATTCGCAAAAAACTCTTCTCGTTGACGGTACCGGTGAAATTGTTAACCAGCTTGCTCAAAAATAGGATAAAAAATTAATCAGCTTAAATTAAACATTCCACTGTTATGATTGACTTAAAAAATTGTTTAACTTCATGATGTAAGTAAATAAGGCACCCAATTATCCCTTTTGGTTAATTAGGTGCCCTATTTTGTTTTAGAATTAAATATTTCAACTGTTAGAGGTTAGCCCTGGAGCCAGAACTAAAATTTTCAAAAGTTAAACTTGAACCTACTTCTTGATGATTATTGCCAATTAATTTAGGCGAGCCAATTTTTTTGAACGGAAATTCTGCTTTCATTATCGCAAATCTTTGAGGATTACGATTGTTTAATGCATCCTTTACTTGATTAACATCCAGTTTACCAATATATTTTCTCACTAAAATTGCCACCCAGTTGATCCCAGTCGTCTTGGAAAGAAGAGCAGTTTGCGTAATTCTAGTCGGTCGAATACCAACAAAATCAAAATGACCGGTTTCGTTTCGATCAAACAAAACCTCGACCAATCCTTGCCATTTTTCAGAATCAATTCTTTCTTTTGCCTCATCAAAAAGGGTTGATTCATCTTGTTGCCAAGTTTCCATAGGCTCCTTAAAGTTAATTATCTTTGAAAGATGACGATCAGAATCATCATTCAAAAAAGAGAAAGTCGTGATAGGAAGAACATCTTTTCCATCCACAAAAGTAATTACGGAATTAGTTGCCTGCCGGGCATTAAAAGTAGCTATTTTTTGATCAGCCGGAAGAACAACAATCTTCATATGGCGGTTATTTCGCCTTACAAGTTCTCGAGCCAAAAAGTGCCGATTACCAGGCAAAAACACCACATCTGGCTTTTCTAGTTCAATAATATTCAAAATGTTTCCTAGCTGGATCGGTTCAATATACTGTTTGTTGCTAAGTTGCGAAATAAGAGAAACCGCATTGGGATTATTATTCATAATGATGGTCTTAAAACCACAATGGTGTAAGGTAATTAAAATTTCTGAAGTATAATAGTCAGCTGCTGAATTAGGGCCTAATTGATTACCGCCCCGACCAATTACCAGCGCAGATTTTTCTTCAAAAGGTTCACTTTCGTTTTCTAATTCATAGCTGCTGTAATAAATATTGGTGTCTTGAATCATTTCTCCAGCACTAGGTTCAAGCTGCTTAAATGTCACATTAAAATTACTTTCAAGGTTAATTTGTCTAATTGAAGAAATATTAACATGCCATAGTTGAGCAAGCATTCCATCACCTAGCCCATATTGGTGACCAACATCAACTGCATGTTTAGTAAGCGGGTGAGCATTCACATAATCTTGAGCTCTTATTAGCTGCCTCATCTTATAGAAATAGAAGCTGTCAATTTTTGTTAATTCAGCTAGCTCATCAGTGGAGTATCCTCGTCTAAGGGCTTCCATTAGAATCAAAATTCTGCTGGACAGGGGGTGGATTAATTGATTGATTAATTCATCTTCATCCATATTGGTAACACTTGGCAAAATATCACGAGGAGAAAACTGAGAACTATGCATAGCCTTCATTAGAGCTTCTTCAACCGAACGACCAATGCCAATTGTTGAGCCGACTGACTTCATCATTGTATTTAAATGTTTATCCGTTTCAGGAACATCTTCAAATGGCCAAACAGGAATTTTCACAACGATATGGTCACTTGTAGGTTCCATAAAGGGAGTAAATTTATTAAATCTTGATGGAAGTTTTATTTCTGTGAGCAAATAACCCATCTCCAAAAATGCGGAGATAAAAGAAATTGGGTATCCAGAAGCCTTTTCAGCAAGCAAAGTACTTCTAGTAAAAAATGGACTAACTTTAGTTACAAAATAATTTGAAGTTTCACTGTTCAGTGCAAATTGTATATGGCAACAGCCAGTAATTCCAAGAGAATCCATGATTCTAAAAGTAGCGGTCCGCAGGGTTTGATATTCTTCATTAATCAATGTTTGGGTAGGGGCAAATATTATTGAGTCCCCAGAATGTATTCCAATTGGATCCATGTCTTCTAGGCCGGAGACTAATACTTTATCTCCCTTTTGGTCCCTAACGCCAACCATTTCAATTTCTTTATAACCAACAATACTTTGTTCAATTGAGACATGCTCGATGTAACTATAGGAAAAACTTTTAGATAATGCATCTTCAAGTTCTTCCTCAGTATTACAAATAAACCGATTTGTGTCGTGGTTAGAAGATAATGGTTTCACTATCACAGGCAGGCCAACATCTCTAACAAAATCGATTGCTCCTTGTTCATCAGAAATAATTTTTGAAGCAATAATATTTTCATTAATTTCTTTAAGAAGTGAACGAAGCTGCTCATTATCCATAGTGACTTGAAGATTTTTCGGCTTAATTCCAAGCAGTTTGATGTTGTTATCTTTCAAAATACCACTTTCTACTAGCTGCCAAGCAACCTGCATTGCGTTCAACCCACCAGTGGTTGCCATAATTGCATCCGGCTTTTCTTTGTTAATTATGTTGGTTACATTAGCAAAGTTAACTTCTTTAACATAAATATTAGCTGGTTGAATCTCTTCGGCAGTTACAGAAAAAGGGTTATTATCAACATAAATAACCTTGGTACCGTTTTTTTTCAAGGCACTTAGTCGAGCCAGTGTTGCTGCATCAAGTTCATTTTCATTGCCAATATTGGTTGGTCCTCCGCCAAGCAGCAGAACCCGATTAATATCGATTGCCATTGTTTTGCCTTCTTCGTGAGATCATTTCCATGAAGTCATCAAACAAACCATTACTATCATGAGGACCAGGAGCTCCATCAGGTGAAAATTGAACAGAAAAAGCTGGGTTTTCACGATGCCTGAGTCCTTGAACAGTTCCATTAACTAAATCAATATGCGTAATAAAAAGTTTGGAATGATCAATGGATTTTGAGTCAACAGCGTAACCTTGTTCTTGAGAAGCAAAAAAGATTTCGTTAGTTATTATTTCTCTGATGGGATGGTTACTGCCATGATGTTCAACCTTAAGTTTTGAAACTTTTGCCCCATTTGCCATCGCAAACAGTTCATGGCCTAAGCCCATCGCAAAAACAGGAACTTGGGATTGAATTGATAAAATCATCTTCAAAACGGAATCAGGTAGATCCAAAGGATTCCCTGGACCAGTGGATAAAATAACCCCATCTGGATCCAAATCCATTATCTGTTCACTTGAATAGTTCCAAGGAACAACGGTGACATTACATTCTCTTCTAGAAAGTTCTCTTAAGATTCCACTTTTTAACCCAAAATCAACCACAATAACGTTATCACCTTCGCCTGGATTCGCGTAAGGAGCTTGTGTAGCAACTTGAGAAACTTGTTGATTTGTCAACACGGTAGCATGAAGCTGATCAAAAGCGTGATCATCTGCTACATCCACAATACTGGCCTTCATGTTTCCAAATTGATGAAGATGATGTTGAATTTGACGAGTATCCACATCATAAATTCCAGGGATTTTATGCTGGGTTAAATAACGGTCCAACGAAACCCTTTTATAATGGTCCTTAGCTAAATTTTCATACTCACGAACAATTACTCCTCGAGCTGAAGGTAAAACTGACTCATAAGAATTATGGTCTAGACCAGTATTACCAATTGAAGGCTGAGTGAACACAATGATTTGGTTATGATAAATTTGATTGGAAATAATCTCCTGGTAGCCATTCATAGTCGAATTAACAACTATCTCTCCAGTGGTAGTAGCTAACGATCCAAAAGCCTTCCCAAGATAGGCCGAGCCATCTTCCAAAATTAAATATCTGTCTGTCATTTAAACTCCTTGTACACTGGATTAACGCTTATTTTATAATTTCTACAGCGTCCTTATCGTCAATCTCGGAAACGTAGACTTTGATTTTTTCTTTTTGAGAGCTTGGAATATTTTTGCCGACGAAATCAGCTCTTATAGGAAGCTCTCTATGCCCTCTATCAACTAAGACCGCTAAGTTAATAGAACTTGGCCGACCAATGTCCATGACGGCACTTAAAGCCGCTCTAACCGTTCTGCCCGTATAAAGCACGTCATCAACCAAAATTACTCGTTTGCCCTCAATAGAAAAATTAATTTCACTATTTGCAATTTTGACATCGGTACTTAAGGAATCATGCTCAACATCATCCCGGTAATTGGTTATATCTAACGTTCCTACCGGGACATCAACATTTTCTAACTGCCGAAGACGATCAGCAATTCTCTTTGCCAAAAATATTCCTCTTGTTTTAATGCCAATTAAAACGAGGTTTGAGACTCCTTTATTCTTTTCAACAATTTCATAAGTGATTCTTGTTAAGGCTCTTTGCATTGCCATTTTATCTAAAATTAGCTTAGCCATCTTAATTGCTCCTTAAAATTTGCTGGTTAAAAATGAATTAATTGAATGTTTGAACCAATTATAGCAAAAAGGATTTAGTAGAGCGAATCAACTCCATCTTGCCTTTCAATTTGTTTTAAAGTTTCTTGAAAAATTTTGGGAATTGGTGCAGAAAATATCATCAATGAGTGATTTTTCGGGTGAATAAATCCTAATTGGGCTGCATGAAGAAATTGACCGTTGCCCGCAATTGTTTTTCGTGGTCCATACAAAGGATCTCCTACTAACGGATGTCCAATATATTTCATGTGAACTCTAATTTGATGAGTTCTGCCCGTTTCTAATCGACAAGAAATTAAAGTATACTTAGCAAATCTTTTGATAACTTGAAAGTGAGTGACTGCTTTTCGCCCATCAGCAACAACTGCCTGCTTTTTCCGATCCTTGGGAGACCTGGCAATTGGTGCATTAACGGTTCCGGCATCTTCTTTAAGAATTCCATGCACCAAAGCAATATATTGCCTCAAATTTTTCTTTTCCTTTAACTGGCGAGAAAGAAACTGATGAGTAGTATCATTTTTTGCTACCATCAATAGACCTGATGTATCTTTATCAATCCGATGAACAATTCCAGGACGTAATTTACCGTTAATCGTCGAAAGTGGACTATGAAAAAGAAGAGCATTAACCAATGTGTGATTTGGGTGGCCAGCTGAAGGATGAACTACCATTCCCTGAGGCTTATTCACTACTATGACATCATCATCTTCAAATACAATATCCAAAGGAATATTTTCAGGTTCAAGATCAATTTTTTGAGGCTTAACGTCCTTTATTAAAACCTTATCCCCAGATTTTGGTTTGAAGTTAGGCTTGATTTGTTTGCCATTTACCAAAATATTGCCGGTATCGATCAAATTTTTTATTTGAGATCTGGTTTTATCTGGAGATGTATCGGCGATAATCTTATCAATTCTACCCGTTTGATTTGCTATGATGATTGTTTTCAAAAACCCACCCGCTTATTTTTCTTTAATAATAATATAAGCCAACAATAAAACACCAATCGTCAAATAAACATCAGCACAATTGAAGATTGGGAAGTTAATAAAGTCAAGTTGAAACATATCAATAACATGATTGCTAAAAATTCGGTCAATAATGTTTCCTAATGTTCCAGCAATTAAAAAGCTTAGCGAAATTCGGTACCAAATATTTCGCCACAGTCGAATAATAAATCCAATCAAAACAATCACGGCAATCAAACCAATAATCACAAAAATAAACTGGTGCCCGGAGAGAATACTCCATGCAGCACCAGTATTATTTAATCTTGTTATTGAAATAACGCCGCCAATTAAGGGAAGTATCTGGCCAATAGCCAGATGATACACTACCCAATTTTTTACTAGTTGATCAATTAAGACCAACAGAAAAATAAAGATTATAAATAAAATTGGCAACTTTTTCTCCTTTAAAAGAGTCCTGTAATCTTACCATTTTCATCAATGTCCATATCTAATGACGCAGGGTGAGTTGGCAATCCCGGCATAGTGAGAATCTTGCCAGTCATTGCTACAACGAAGCCCGCGCCTAACTTAGGTTGAAGATCAGAAACATGGATCACAAAATCTTCGGGTGCTCCTAATAGTTTAGCATTATCTGTGAAAGAATACTGCGTTTTTGCCATGCAAACTGGAAGTTTATCATAACCATGCTTTTTCAAACGCTTAAGAGCACTTTTTGCCTTTGATGAAAGAACTACGCCCTTGCCGCCATATATTTCACCAACAATTCTTTCCATCTTATTTTCCAAAGAATCGTTATCCGAATAAAGTGGCGTAAATTCAGTCTTTTTATCACATAATTTAACAACGGTATTTGCCAAATCAACAGCACCTTTACCGCCATCGGCAAAACTGGTTATGATTTCATAAGGGACGTTTAATTCCTTATCGATGTATTCTTCCAAGGCGTTAATTTCCGCGTCGGTATCGGTAGCAAACTTATTGATTGCAACTACGACAGGCTTACCATAACGCTTCATTCCTTCAACGTGACGCTTTAAGTTAACAGCACCGTTCTTTAAAGCTTCAACATTTTCTTCAGTTAAAGTCTTCTTATCTTGCCCGCCGTTCAGTTTTAACGCTCTGACAGTGGCAACCATAACAATACAATCTGGAGTCTTTTTAAGTCTTGGGGAAACAATATCCAAAAATTTTTCTGCTCCTAAATCAGAACCAAATCCGGCCTCGGTAATCGCATAATCACCATAATTAAGAGCGGCTTGGGTAGCCAACAAACTGTTACACCCGTGAGCAATATTTGCAAAAGGGCCACCATGAATGAAGGCAGGTGTGTGTTCAATAGTCTGAACCAAATTAGGCTTAATAGCATCTTTCAAAAGTAATGCTAAAGCACCTTGTACTCCAAGATCTCCAACCGTTACCGGTTTTCTATCGTATGTATACCCGATTAAGATCTTAGAAATTCTTTGCTTCAAGTCATTTAGATCTGAAGCTAAACATAAAATTGCCATTAATTCACTAGCAACGGTAATATCAAAACCATCTTGACGAGGAACGCCAGAAGTTCTGCCGCCTAAACCAACGACAACTTGACGAAGTTCACGGTCATTAACATCCAAAACCCGTTTCCAGACAATCTGTCTTGGATCGATATTTAACTTATTGCCATGGTGAATGTGATTATCAATTAAAGCGGAAAGAGTATCATGAGCTTCTGTCAAGGCATCAAAGTCACCAGTAAAATGCAAATTAATATCTTCCATTGGAACGACCTGAGCATAACCACCACCTGTCGCACCGCCCTTCATGCCCATAACAGGCCCAAGTGAAGGTTCACGCAGAGCTAAAGCAGCCTTTTTGTTAATCTGGTTCATTCCATCGCCTAAACCAATAGTGACAGTGGTTTTACCTTCACCGGCGGCCGTAGGATTAATTGACGTTACCAAAATGAGCTTTCCCTGATGTTTAGCGTCTTGAGAACGAAAGTTTACTTTTGCTTTGTAATTGCCATACAACACTAAATCTGATGGCTTGATACCTAACTTGCCGGCAACTTCTGTAATTGGCAGCATGTTTGTTGATTGAGAAATTTCTACGTCACTCTTCATGGTGATTAATTATCCTCCTCGGGGTTTTGTTTAAATTCCATAATTTCTTTTAACTCAATAACTGAATTGGCAGGAAGAATAAAACTATAAATTTTTGTCCTAGCCACAAATCCTAATTGGTGTTTGGTTGAAGTGATATCAGAGATTTCAGAAAGATTTATGTTTAACCAGTTTCGGTTTGTAATTCTACTAACTATTAAATGATCGCCGACCACTAAAATATGCCGGAAATGAACTTCAGCCCAACAAACCAAAGCAAACAGAACAAAGAACAGTAAAGTGATCCACTGAAAATGGGTAACTTCCAACCATAAAATAACACCAATAAAAAATAAAACCAATGTCCAGCTCCAGCAAATAATACTTCCTAGAGGACTGGGTTGATATAAAAACTGTCTTTTTTGAGTTATCATAAATAAAACTCCTATTTAGAAAGTGAAAAAATTAATGATAAAAATTTATACTGACGGAGCAGTAAATCCACATTCAAAAAACACGGCAATTGGAATCCTAATTGTTAGAAATGGACAGCAGTTCCAATATAAATACTCTATTAAACAAACCAACAATCATGAAGCCGAATTTCAAGCGGCTATTAAAGGATTTGAAAAGTTACAAGAACTTCATCCCAAGCCTGATGAAATAGTTTTTTTCTATAGTGACAGCAAGATTGTTATCGAAAGCTTAGAAAAAGGCTATGCGAAACATTTTCAAGCAGATGTTGATTTGATACTCAAACAACAAAGTTATTATCAAAACGTTGTTAACAACTGGATTGCTGACTCTGATAACAAAGGAGCCCATAATTTAGCACTCCAGGCACTCCATCAGGATTAACCGATATAATTGCTAATTGGTTTGGAATAATCAGACCAACTATCTTCTGAATTTCCAGAAAGTCTTTTTGCAATCAAATAACCAATTAAAGGACCCGTGGTTAATCCTGAGGATCCAAGGCCACCGGCAACATAAATATTATTGTATTTAGGTAAACTGCCAACAAAAGGAGCAAAATCCTTTGTATAAGCTCTGGTACCAACTCTCACATCAGAAATATCTGTTTCTGATAAATTAGAAATAAAATGCCGAGCGTTGGATAAAAGAAGCTGTTTTGCTTCATCAGTTGGTTGTAAATCAAAGCCACAATCGTCCTCATGGGTAGCGCCGATGACTAACTTGCCATTTTCAAACGGAATAATGTCACTTGAGGATTCAGGCATTAATACTGGATAAGAATCAAAATGATGATCCTTAGAAAAGTTCAAATCAATTAACTGACCCTTTTGTGGTCTAACTTCCAAATTTATTCCTAGCGGTAAAACTGTTTGCTTAATCCAAGCTCCAGTAGAAACAATAATTTTATCAAAAGATTCCGTTTGGTTACCAAACCTTAAGTGATGATTATCCGCAAACTTTATTTTTTGAGGAATTATTTCGACCCCAAGGCCTTCTGCTTGAGAAATCAAATGATTAACAAAAGCAGATCCGTCAATTTTGGCTCCCCCACTAACCCAAATTCCGGCGGGTGGATTGGTTAAGATTGGCATCTTTTGTTTTACCTCTTTTTGATCAAGCAACAAAACTTCTCCCATCGCTGGGGTACTCTTTTGTTTTTGCTTCGCAAGTTCAAAAAGTTTAGTCAATTTTTCCGGATCATTTCGGGTAATAATTGTTCCGCTTCGTTGATATACATCATAGCTAGCTTGAGAATCCTTGACCAGTTTAGAGAAAAATTCGGCCCCGTCTTTTGCTAGATGATACCAACGTTTATTTCTGCGCTTAGACAGCCATGGAGAAATTATGCCTGAAGCAGCTTTTGTTGCTTGACCTAATCCATCATCAAATAAAGTAATGCTGGTATTATTGTCCGTCAAACTTCCTAAATAAAAAGCGGTGGTTGCACCAATAATTCCGCCGCCAACGACAGCAATTTTTTGAATAATCTTGCCCTCCTTTTATATTTAATAGTTTAACATAAAAAAGCGTCTTTCTTAATATTAAATCGTATTTCTAGTTTTTTGTTCGGATTTTGTGACCCCAAAACTGGAAATAATCAGTTCTAAGCGATCCATTGTACATCTTTCTTCTCTTAGTAGCTTTTTCTCCATAATACTTTTCAAATTCTAAATCACTAGTGATAAAGTATTTCGACCATGAAGTCATCGGTCTAAAAGTTTCTCCAATCTGGCGATACAATTTGTGAACATCAGGTTGGTCACTCATTCTCTGGCCATAAGGAGGGTTGCCAACAACTACCCCATTGATTTCATCATCCTTAAAATCTACTACGGCTACTTGTTTAAATGTAATATCTGCTAATAGTCCAGCTTCCTCCGCATTTCTTTTTGAAATCTCAATCATATTCTGGTCAATATCACAACCCATAATGTCTAAAGTGGAATCATAATCCGCTTTGGAGTCGGCTTCATCTCTAACTGTCTGAACTTCTTTGTCCGAAACCCAAGGCCACTTTTCGAATTGAAAATCCCGGTTAAAACCAGGCGCAATATTTCTTCCAATCAAAGCAGCTTCAATTGGAATCGTCCCTGAACCGCACATTGGATCAACAAAGGGCATATCAGGATACCAACTTGTCAACATCACTAAAGCGGCCGCCATGTTTTCTTTCAACGGAGCAGGACCTTTGTCCAACCGATAACCTCGTTTAAAAAGGCTTGACCCAGTAGTGTCAAGGGTAAGAAGAACATGATCTTTTAAAATGGCAACTTCAAGAGGAAATTGTGCTCCAGTTTCTGGCAAACGGGTATGACGATGATAAGTAGCACTCAATGAACTAACAATTGCTTTTTTGACAATTGCTTGCACATCAGGAACACTGTGCAATCGGGAGTTATGAGATTTTCCTTCAACTGGAAATTTCCCGTCCATAGGGATAAGATCGGCCCAGTTGCAAGCAGCAGTCTTCTCAAAAAGCTGATCAAAAGTAACCGCATCAAATTCGGCAACAATAATTTTAATTCTATCAGCAGTTCTTAACCAAAGATTTGCCTCGGCTATATCTTTTATATCACCAGAGAACCTTACTCGACCATTTTCAACTTTTGTCTGGTAGCCTAAATTTCGTAACTCTTTTCCCACCAAAGCTTCTACTCCGGCCGCACAAGTTGCAATTAAATTAAAAGCCATGTTTCTGCCTCTCATTCCTAAATTCGTTTTAGATACTAAAAAAGTGGGAGCAAGCTCCCACAATCCTGTTCGGTGTAAATTCCTGTAAGCCATGTTTTGTGCTCAACAAGCACCAGGAACAACTTGTTGAGTAGCAATTATCTATCTCGAAAGAAGAGCACTAAGCCGTTCTTTCCCCCCACACTTGGTTCATTTACCGTGTGTGAAGCTCCCCTACCAAAGTTTGGGTTTCCCGCTCGAGGGGTTTACCGCGTTCCATTAATCATGTTTCCAAGATTATTCGTCACTGTGGCACCTTAAGGATTTCAAAAGCATAGCAAAGCCTTAGCTTAGAAATCCGCCGTAACCTTTTAAAAAGGTCCCCCGGCTTATTTTTTCACCGAGCACGAACACTACAGACATCTCAGTCTGTGCGAGCATGGACTTTCCTCAGCCGTCATAAAGACGACCGCAATTGCTCAGAACTTACACCAAAAAATTCTAATTAAAGTCGGTGTGATTCAGAAGAATTATTTTCACCAAGTTGTGAACCAAAAACTCTTCTTTCAAGGTTGGATAATCTCTTTAAAATATCCATATTTGTGGCACTTGAAATTGGTTGACTGGCAACAGTTCTTGTTGGCCCAACCGTTGGCTGACTAGGGGTTCGATCAGAAACTGATAGCTGCTTATTCAGTTCGTCTACTTGGACTCTAAGACGATCATTATCGTCTTGGAGCGCTTGAACTTCCTTGCCATAAGTTTCGTAATCTTTAATGACATCATCTAAAAATGAATCAACATCATTGGGATCATAACCACGCATCTTCTGTCTAAATTCCTTTTGAAGAATGTCTTTTGGAGTAAACTTAATGCTATTGTTTTCCATTGAATCTTCACACCTCATCATTAATTTGAAACAAACCTGTATCATGTTACCATACTTTAAGAATCTTGAAAACCGTTATCAAGACTTTCCTGATATTCTTCAGCGGCTTCTTGAAGATCGTCAAATGTGATCAAACGGTATGGATACGAATGCAGTTGCCCAAAATTTTTAATTTTTTCGTAATCATACTGGGTTCTTCCAGGATTATCTAAATCATATATCAAGATTGCCTGGTCAGTGTGAGTCAACATGAATTCTTGATAATTTCTTAATTGTTGAGGATTCTTATAACTGTCTGCACTGACGTTGGCAGAAAAATCGACAGTAGAACGGACTTGCTGTAAATGCTGCTGATTATTTTCGTTCCAACGACTACCAAATTCTGCAAACGGCAGCATCATAGCAGTTTTAAATTCTTTAGGATAATTTTTCTTAAGTTTGTTTGCGGCCAAAAGTGCCCACTGTTCAACGCCAAGTTGGGGCCCAGAAATGATCCAATTTACTCCATCTTCAATTTTCTCTTTTAAAAGATCAGTGATAACTTTATCGATTACAATTCGTTTAGGATCGTTGTCTTTGAAAATTCCCAGTTCCCAGCTTCGGTATCCAGTAATCCATAGTCTGCTCACAAAATCACCCCCAGGCAGTTAAAAAATATTTTCAAGATTTGGGTTTGTTGTTATAATATCATCGTTCTACATAAATTAATTAGTGAAATCAAGTTATAAGCAGTACAATAGGATTGTTATATATAGGTACTTTTAGAAAAGGAAGTTTTGATAAATGAACTTTAGATATCCAAATGGGTCGAGATATGTTGATCACGGGCTATCTAAAAATTTAAAAGTCAATGCCGCCCAAAATAACTCAACGATATTTTCGGATCGAGGAATGAGTCTTGAAGATGAAATCAATAAAAGCAACCAGTATTATTTGCAAAATGATATTGCAGTCATTCACAAGAAACCCACTCCAATTTCCATTGTATCAGTTGACTATCCTAAAAGAAGTGCTGCTAGGATAAAAGAAGCCTACTTTTCAAAGGCTTCTACCACTGATTATAATGGGGTTTATCGGGGAAAGTACATTGATTTTGATGCTAAAGAAACCAAATCAAAAATATCAATTCCTCTTAAGAATTTCCATGAACATCAAGTGATTCACCTCCATAAATGTTTGATGCAAGGAGGAATTTGTTTTGTCATGATCAAATTTGATTTTGATCAATCGATATACTTATTAAAAGCATCAGATCTAATTGTCTTTTGGGACAATCAAAAGAATGGTGGTCGTAAATCGATCCCAAAAAAAGATATTGAGAATTTAGGCTACAAAGTAAATTACGGGTTTAATCCCCTAATTTCCTATTTGCATGCGGTAGATTTAATAATTGATTCTCAGTAAGGAGTATTTTCATGTCACAAAAAAATCCACAAATGGACGATTTCAACTCAAGAGTCTCACGCTATGATTCATCTGATGACGAAAATATAGGCAATGGAAATAATACAAGAGGGCCAATCAGAAAAATTTTCAAGATAATTCTTTGGCTGATTGTTTTGGTTTGCTTTGCAGGTGGATGTCTTTTCACTTATTATGCAATGACAGCACCAAAAATTACCCAAAATGCCTTATCAAGTGATAATTCCACAACTTTTTATGATGCAACCGGAAAAGTTATCACCCGTATGGGAGCTCAGAATAGAGATTATGTGCAGTCTAAAGATATTCCTACTACTTTAGAAAACGCTGTTGTTTCTATTGAAGATCGAAGATTTTATAAACATCATGGTGTTGATCCAATTAGAATTGTTGGGGCTGCGGCTTCTAATTTGACCGGTTCGTCTTTAGGACTTCAAGGTGGAAGCACTTTAACTCAACAGTTGGTAAAATTGTCTGTTTTTTCAACTAAAGCAAGTGATCGGACCTTTAAACGTAAGGCCCAAGAAGCTTGGTTGGCCATGCAGGTTGAAAAACAATATTCCAAACAGCAGATTCTAGAATTTTATATTAATAAAGTTTACATGGATAATGGAATTTATGGGATGCAAACCGCTGCAAGATATTATTATGGCAAATCACTATCTCAACTAAGCTTGAGTCAGTTGGCTCTTTTAGCCGGAATGCCGCAATCTCCGGTAAACTATGATCCTTATAGGTATCCACAGTACGCAACTCAAAGAAGAAATGAAGTCTTAACTGCAATGGTTAAGTCAAAGTATATTACTCAAGCTCAAGCTAATGCCGCTGAAAATGTCAACGTTAAAACTGGATTGTTGAGTTTACACAGTCAAACAGCGAAAAATCAAACTGTTTCCAAATACATTGATTCATATTTAAAGCAGACCCTGATCGAATTACAACAAAAAGGTTATAAACCAGATTCAGGATTGAAAGTCTATACCAATATTGATATGAACGCTCAGAAGAAATTATATCAGGAAGCCAATAACGATCCATCAATTTACTTCCCTGATAATCAATTTCAAATTGGAGCAACTTTAGTTGATCCTAATTCTGGCAAAGTCTTGGCTATGCTAGGTGGCAGAAAAATTAATATTGCAATGGGCCTAAATCGAGCAGTTCAAACTGACAGGTCATCCGGTTCAACTGCAAAACCAATTATGGATTATGGTCCGGCTATTGAGAACCTTTACTACCCTACTTATCAACCAGTGCGAGATATTCCATTTGAATATCCTGGAACTAGTAAGAAGCTAATGGACTTTGATGATAAATACCAAGGAACCATTACGATGAGAAAGGCCTTAGTCGAGTCACGAAATATTCCAGCTGTCAGAACTTTGCAAAACGTTGGAATTTCTAAGGCTACCCAATTTCTTGGCAATTTAGGAATGACATTTAAGAACCCTCTCACTTTGCAAAACGGAATTGGATTATATATTTCAACCGAACAACTGGCTGCTTCTTATGCCGCTTTTGCTAATGGTGGAACTTATTACAAGCCCTACCTAATTAATAAAGTCGTTCAACCAAATGGTGATACTAAATCTTATCGTCCTAGTGGGAAAAGAGCAATGTCACCAGCTACTGCCTTTATGATTACAGATATGCTTAAAGGAGTCATGACAGACAAAAATGGTTCAGGAACTGCTGCTAAGGTTCCAGGCTTATTTGAAGCTGGCAAGACTGGAACAACAATGTATCCAGACAATTACGTTGGTCAGCTACCGTCGTATTCATCAATGGATGCTTGGTTCTCTGGGTATACGAAGAATTATTCGTTGGCAATTTGGACTGGTTATGACCATCAATTCCAACCCGGCCATTATGTCAGTGAGCAGCAGTCATTAATTTCTCAGCAGATTTATAAATCCGTTATGGGGGATATTTCAACCAGCAAACCAAATACTGACTGGCAGGCTCCAAATGATGTTGTTCCGGTTCAAAAGAATGGTCAGACAGAATACTATGTTGCAGGACATCCTGGAACCGTTACAGATACAAGTTCAAATGCCTCTGAAAGCTATAAAGTGGAAACTTCCGGTTCAAGTAGAACAACTGTAACATCACCAAACCAAAATAAATCAACAACAAGTTCAACCAACAGCCATTCTTCAAGTGGTAATACAAGTACGGTTCAGAAACCATCTGGCGGCAGTGGTAACAACCCAGAAAGTGGCACTTCATCTACTCCTGGTTCAACCAGCCCATCAAGTACTGGTACTGGTCAATCCACTAAAGGAACAAATAAAGGGACTACAACATCGCCAACCACACCAAAATCCGCTAGTTAATAAGTTAATAAATTATTAGCTACTTAAAAAAGTAAAAAAAGATTCAATCGAAATTATTTATTATCAATTACAATTAATCTGGAATTGATAATAAATTTCGACTGAATCTTTTTTGTTTAAACTTATTCATCTAAATGAATAAATGGAATATCCGGACCGTTATATTTATCGATCCCTTTTTCCTCCCTACCAGAACGCGATTGAGTATATTTCTCGATTTGCTCGGGACTCTTCAAATTCTTCTTTTGCCAGTTAACTAAAATTCTGTCCATGTACTTAAGGTTATATACCTGATTTAAAACCGTTTCTTTTAGAGCCAAGTTGATAATTTCTGGTTCATAGTGGTCAATATCCAGCCATTGGCTGATCATCTCAACTTCGATAGAAGAAAGTGAACGGCCAAATTCTTTTTCAATCGAATCAAATACTGCTTGTCGTTTTGAAAAATCTTGAGAGCTAGAATTTGGCTTAAAATCTTTTTCGGCAACACTGGTACCAGAATTTTCTTTAACCAACTGAAATAACTTCTCATACATTAATCCAAAATCATAAGCATCAATTTGATGACCATGTTCGTTGAAGGAAGAAATTTTCACCAATTTTTTCTCAATCAATTGGTGAAATAATTCAAAAATTTTCTGCTGAGAAAAGCCACTTTTTTTACCTAACTTTTCTGCATCAGGCATCGGAATGATCACATTATTATTTTGTTTGATGAGCAGATAAAGCAATAATTCGTCTGCATCCATGCCAATTTTAATAAAATTGTCTAACAGCAAATTACTAACATAAGTTTCTCCCTTTGCCAAAAGCTGACTTGAATATCTATCCATAACTTTCCTCCAAGTCATTATTAATGTCTAAGGATAAATTCGATTTAACAATCTTGGGAACGGAATTGCTTCTCTGACATGATCTTCACCAGTAATCCAAGTAATTGCTCTTTCAAGACCTAATCCAAACCCAGAATGCGGAACACTACCGTATTTACGTAAATCAAGATACCAAGAATATTCTTTGGGATCCAATCCTGCTTTGATAACTTGATCATAAAGATAATCATAATCGGTTTCCCTTTCAGAACCACCAATGATTTCACCATACCCTTCTGGGGCAAGCAAATCCGCACAAATAACCACATCATCCCTAGTAGGATGTGGCTTCATATAGAAAGGTTTAATTGATTTAGGATAATTTAAAACAAAAACAGGTGTCTTAAACTGATCGGCAAGAAAAGTCTCTTCAGGCGAACCAAAATCGACACCCCAGTCGAGATCAAAGTCAGCTTTTTTGAGCATATCAATTGCTTCATCATAGCTGATCCTTGGGTAAGGCAATACGGTATATTTCTTAAGCAGATCAACGTCTCTGCCCAAAGTCTTTAATTCCATCTTGCAGTTATCAATGACACTTTGGACCAAAAATGCGATATATTTTTCTTGGATCTCCAAACTCTGTTCCTGATGCATAAAAGCCATTTCTGGTTCAATCATCCAGAATTCAATTAAATGACGCCGAGTCTTTGATTTTTCAGCTCTAAAAGTTGGCCCAAACGAAAAGACTTTGCCAAAAGCTAAAGCGCCGGCTTCTTCATAAAGTTGACCACTTTGAGACAAATAGGCGTCACGGTCAAAATACTCAGTATGAAAAAGCGTAGTTGTCCCTTCTGGGGCACTACCCGTCAAAATTGGGGCATCAATTTTGATGAATCCTTCTTTGTTAAAGAACTCATAGGTTGCCCGGATCATTTCATTTCGAATTCTCATTACTGCATGAGGTCGACTTGAACGAAGCCACAAATGACGGTGGTCCATTAGAAAATCAATTCCATGTTCCTTTGGAGTGATTGGATAATCACTTGACTCGCCAACAATCTCAATATCTTCAACTTCAAGTTCATAACCAAATTTTGAGCGGCTATCTTCGTGAACAATTCCAGAAACCCACATACTAGTTTCCTGACGCATCTTTTTAGCTTTTTCAAAGGTTTCTGCCGTTACATTATTCTTTACAACAACCCCTTGAAAAAATGCAGTTCCATCGCGAAGCTGTAAAAAAGCAATTTTTCCACTTGACCGTTTGTCAGTTAACCAAGCACCAATTTTTACTTTTTGATCAACATATTTTGGGGCATCAATCATATTTATTTGCTTCAAAACAATTTTTCCTCCAAATTTAAAAATATTTATTAAATATTTGAAACAACTGAGACAACATTGCCATTCTTAAAAGATAGAGTAGCAAAACAAAGTTTTCCTTTTGAATCCAGGTAGCTAACTACCCAGAAAGGAGTCTTATTTTGAAGTGTTAGGCTAATACTATTAATTTTGGTGGGCCGTTTAGCTTGAATTATTGATCTAACTTGAGTATCAGTTATCCCCTTATTTTGATCAATAATTGTCACACCCCCACCTTGTTTGGCAACAATAACGTACACTTTTTGATTTTTATTGTTGGTCCCAGCAACCGAGTAGTAAGTTTGGTTAAGATTAGCCGCATAAAAGTTGTCAACGGTAACTAAACCAGCATACTTTCTCGCCATTGTTATTGTTTGCTGACGAGCCTGATCCATTGGCTTTTCAGATTCATGAACCACGATAAAACTTGCACAAATAATCAGCAAAACGACTATCCAAAATCCAATCCAAAATCGGTGAGCAGAATTAGTGGTTGGCTTCACTCTTCGTTCCCTTTGCATATTGCCCTCCTTTCTTTTTTACAACAAGTAGATTGTATCAGATTTACTGGTCAATAAATAACCCACGATCATGAATCTTATAGAAATTGTTCATTTCTTCAAGGCTTTGATCAAACGATTCTTTAACAATCGGAATGCTTGTCCTGAGATTATTAATAATTACCTCTCCGTAGCGCTTATTGATCAAACGATTATCCAACACCCAAACGACCCCATAATCATTTTTAGTTCTTAAAAGTCGGCCAATCCCCTGCCTTAAACGCAAAGTAGCTTTTGGGACAGTAATGCTATAAAAAGGATTCTTTCCCTGCTTTTTAATTAAAGCATGAAGGGCACGATTATAGGGTTCCGTTGGATTATCAAATGGCAACTGAGCAATTATTAAGTTTTCTAGTAAATGATTTGGAAAATCCACTCCCTGCCAAAACGTATTGGCCCCCAAAAGTATAGTGGGTTCATGACGAATAAAGAGCTTGCTGATTTTTGCTGAAGTTCCGTCGACGTCCTGGGCAAGGACATAATTTTTAGCCGTAAAACCATCGTCTTTAAGGCGTTGATAAACTAAATTTATAATTTTCAATGAATTAAATAGCACCATGGTTTGGCGAGGCTGATTAGAATAAATTCTTTCAATGCTGCCAGCAATTTGTTCAATATACTGATCACTTTGTACCTCTGGTCTAAATTCTTCCAAATCATTTGGCACAAAGATTTTAGCCATGTTTTCATCATTCTGATTATTTTTAAGTCTCCTAATGGCAGTATTTTCTTTATTTAAGCCTAATGAATCATAAGTAAATTGGGAGCGCTTCGAGGTAAAAATAGTGGCACCCGTAAAAGTTGGCTGTTCAAAGTGATCGTAGACTTGGTTTTGCAAAAATGTTTTAGTATCCAACAAACTCCAGTGAAATACTAAGGTTTGAGGATCACGATTAGAATTAATACCCAACCAAAAAACATGCTCATTGGACTCACCATTAAAATTATTAAAAATTTGATTTAGCTTTTGTAAGCTTTTTTGACTGTTATTAAAAGCATCAACAAATTCATAAACAACCAGTTTGTCTCGTTTGGTTAGCGCCAAAATATCATTAGATAAAATTTGCTCAATTCTTTGAAAATCATTTTTTAAATTTATGATCAGCAAATTCAGTTCCCCAATTTGAACCGCATTAGCTTGAGTGAATATTTTTAATTGACTTGGATTCACCATTTTTTCCAAGGTATTATTCCGATTATGAAGTGATTGGTGAACAATAAACTGTTTAAAAAGATTTTTAAACAAATCATCAATCAGATCGAGCAAGTTCTCATTGTGGTCAAAAATATTTTCCAATAATGAACTAATACTTTTGTTTGACTCCAAGATATCCTTCAAGTTATTTCGCCCTTTAAAGCCAAGGTCATTAACTTCACGAATTTGTTTAACTAAGTTTAAAAAGCTAATTTTTTCTTCTGAACTTCGAACAGCTTGTTCTGAGAATTGTTGGGTTTCATCAATCACTAAGTAAGGTTTACCCTCTTTAAGATTGACTAATTGTTGGTTATAAAGCAAAAAACTATGATTGACAATAATAAAATCAGCTTTTTTAGCTCTTTGATAATTCAGTCGCAGAAAGTCGTATTCAAAAAAAACACTTCTTTTAGAAAGGCTCTGGAGTCCTTGATGTTGAATTCTGCTGACAAAAGGCGTTTGATCAATATTCAAATGCATTTCATCCAAATCGCCAGTTTGAGTAATTGTCAGCCAAACTAAAAGCTGGGCTTTAACAAAAGCGGTTTGAGTTAAGCCATCTTCAGAAAAGAGTAAATTTTTAAATCGATCAAGATCCAAATAATGACGGCTGCCTTTTAGAATTACGGAACTAATATGAAAAGGCAGTTCCTCATTTAAAATTGGAATGGTTTGATTTTTAAGTTGAAATTGTAAATAATTCGTACTGGTGCTAATGACTAACGGCTTATTTTCTGAAACCAGATAACTAAATGGCAAACAATATCCTAAGGTTTTGCCAACGCCAGTTGGCGCTTCAATTATCAATGATCTTTCTTCATGCTGATCGGTTGCTGAATAATTGTTATAAATGATATTCATCATTTTATTCTGTTCGCTTCGTGATTCCAATCGGCTGGGCAAAACCTTAGCTTTAGCACGTTTATTCTTAGGGTATTTATATTGGCCCCTATTTCGTTGATTATTTTGAGGCCTGCTTTGTTTTCGCAAAACCAATCCACCAACGATAAGTAGTTGATTTGCTAGATTATCCTCAATTTCCTTTTTTTGTCGATCATGTACTTCCAAACGGAAAACATCCATTGTGTCCCTGGGAAGAGAAGGATTCACTTGAAGGATTTGTTTTAAGGTAATCAATGGTAGTTGATGAACTTCTTTTTTTAGAATCAACAGCAATTTTGCCGTTGCTAGCGCATCACTATCGGCAGAATGTGGATGCTTGTGAACAATATTAAAATAACTGCTAATATCCTTTAATCGATAACTGGAAAGTGTTGGCAATAAAATTTGGCTTAAGGTAACCGTATCAATGGCAGTATTCTCCAAAACCGGAAAACCAACTCTTTGAAACTCTCGATTTAAAAATGGAAAGTCAAAATTGACGTTGTGAGCAACAAAAACGGTCCCCTGAAGAAGAGCAAAGATTTTACCAGCAACTTGATCAAAAGTTGGCGCTTTAAGCAAACGAGATTGTTTAATCCCCGTTAATTCTGAAATTCTAAATGGAACTTCTCTTAATGGATTAACATCCGTCACGAACTTTGAAAAGACCTTATTATCTTTAACCAGTACACAGCTAAATTGTATTATTCTGTTGGGTTCATGCATATCTGTCCCAGTTGTCTCGATATCAACAACCGCATATGTCTTATTATTTTCCATTGAATTATCCCTTACAAAATTTAATCCATACCTGAATAATTATATATCATTTCTATTTTTCTAACTACTTACAACTAAAAAATAGTAAGTTTGTTATAAATCTCTAAAAATATAATGAAACCTATTTACCTTATGCCAATTATGATAGAATTGGACTGTTTGAAAGTGAGCGATGAAATTGAAAAAGCAAGCATTTGGAAAAAGTTACGCCAAAATCATTTTATTTGGTGAACATAGCGTGGTTTATAATCAACCAGCTATAGCTATTCCTTTGTATTCAGTAGACGTAAATGTTGAAATTAATAAGGCAGTATCAGGTCAAACAATTAATTGTCGATATTTTGATGGTCCTGTTGAAGATATGCAGGATAATTTAGCCGGACTTAAAAAGTTAATTTACGCCACTTTAAAAAAATTTAGTAAACAATCTGAATCATTTGAAATAAAGATTTCAAGTAAATTACCAGCAGAAAGAGGAATGGGTTCCTCTGCGGCTACTGCTGTGGCAGTTACTAGAGCCCTTTTTGATTACTTTGATGTCCATTTAAATCGGGATAGCCTGCTTGAAATTGCCGATATTGAAGAAAAAGTGACCCACGGCAACCCTTCAGGAATTGACAGTGCCACTGTGAGCTCTGACGGTGGGATTTGGTTTATTAAAGGTCATGAAAATGAACAGTTCAATCTCAACTTACCTACTTCAAGTTTGGTAATTGCTGATAGCGGCATCAAAGGAAAAACCAGTGAAGCAGTATCTTTAGTTGCCCGCAACTTACTGGATGAACCAGAAAAAACTAAACCACTTATCAAAAACTTAGGCGAAATTACCAATACAGCAAAGGAAGCATTAACCGTCAGCGAACCGATGTTAATTGGCAAATTAATGGACCAGGCTCAAAAGGACCTTTCTGCTTTAGGTGTAAGTAATAAAACCTTGGATAAAATGTGTGCCATTGCTAAAACCAATGGTGCCTTAGGAGCAAAGTTAACTGGTAGCGGTCTTGGCGGATGTATGATTGCTTTAGCACCAAGTCAAGAATCAGCGCAAAAAATTGCCACTGCATTAAGAACTAAGGGAGCAACAAAGACTTGGATTCAGACTTTTAAGAATTATGAATTCTCCATGGAGGAAAGCAATGGCGACGCCGTCAAGTAACCAGGTAACCGCAAAAGCTCATACAAATATTGCCTTAGTAAAGTATTGGGGTAAAAAAGACGAAGATTTAATTATCCCCCAAACTGGAAGTTTATCTCTGACGCTGGACCATTTCTATACTGAAACCACCGTATCCTTTAGTAAAGGTCTAAAAACAGATACAATTAAAATTGACAACCAATTAGTTAATCAAAAGAATTGGCAAAAGATCCATTCGTTTTTAAACATTGTAAGAAAAAAAGCCCACATTAACTTACCTGCAGAAGTCAGTTCTTTTAACCACGTGCCTTATGCCGCCGGATTAGCGTCCTCTGCTTCAGCGTTTGCTGCTCTGGCAGCAGCCTCAAGCAGGGCGGCCGGACTGAGCTTAAATAAAAAGCAATTATCCCAGCTGGCTCGAAGAGGATCCGGGTCTGCTTGTAGATCAATATTCGGCGGGTTTGTCGAATGGATTGCTGGCCAAGACGATGAAAGTTCTTATGCGATGCCATTAAAAAGTGATTTAATTAATGATATTCGAATTGTTGCCCTCACAATAAAAACTTCTCCCAAAAAATTCTCAAGTCGAAAAGCAATGCGCCTTTCGGTCCAAACATCACCTTACTATAAGTCATGGATCCAGTTAGTAAAACATGATCTAGCTGCGGTAAAAATCACCCTTCTTAATAATGATTTTTCCACACTTGGCCACATTAGTGAACTTAACGCAATGAGAATGCATGCCTTGACTATGAGTTCGGATCCAAGTATTTTATACTTCAATGAAGCTACTTTAAGAATAATAAATTCGGTAAAACAACTAAGGGAAAAAGGAATTGAATGTTACTACACTATTGACGCAGGCCCAAACGTAAAAATTATTTGCAAAGAAAAAAATGTCTCGATAATTTCTAAATATTTTGAAAAAATATTTGACAAAAATCGAGTGATTGTCGCAAAGCCCGGCAGTGGCGTAACTTATGAATAGAAATATGAATGCAGTTAGGAAAGGAAATGAAAGTTGTGATTACCGTTAAAGCTCCCGGAAAACTTTATATAGCGGGTGAATACGCCGTAGTGGAAACAGGTTTCCCATCAATCATCGTTGCTTTAGATCAATTTGTAACAGTTCAAATTGAAAAGAGCGAATCATTTGGGAAAATAATCTCTAAGCAGTATAGTGAGGATTACGTTTCTTGGCGTAGAAATGGTGATCAAATGATTCTTGATACCCGTGACAATACTTTTAATTACATCCTTTCAGCAATAAAATTAACAGAACAATATGCTCAATCTCTAGGAAGAGCAATGTCCGTTTATAATCTAAAGGTTAATAGTGATTTAGATAGCCCAAATGGGAAGAAGTACGGTCTGGGTTCTTCTGCTGCAGTTACTGTCGCCACAATTCGCGCCCTCTGTGAATTTTATGATCTTCCCCTTTCCAAGAACCAATTATTTAAACTTTCAGCAATTGCCCATTTTGATGTCCAGGGCAATGGTTCTTTGGGCGATATTGCCGCCAGCGTTTATGGCGGTTGGATTGCCTATAATTCTTTTGATCGGGACTGGCTGTCATCCGCTAGAAAGTCCACCACTTTACAAGATCTAATTAACCAAAAATGGCCTGGACTTAAAATTAAACAGTTAACTCCTCCAAGTAACTTGAAATTATTGATTGGTTGGACTGGCAGTCCAGCATCAACTTCTCATTTAGTCGATAAAGTTATGTTTCATAAAGGAGAAAACCAGCAGGAAAATGAAAAATATCTTAAATTTCTGGCTGATTCAAGGAAATGTTTAGAGGACTTGATTAAGGGTTTTGAGAATCGCCAACTATCAGAAATTCAAAATGGTATTCAAAAGAATCGACAAATTTTAAATGATCTGGCTCAATTTACAAAGGTAAAAATTGAAACCCCAACTTTGAAAAAAATGTGTGATATTGCTATCAAACATGAAGCAGCAGCTAAGTCTTCAGGAGCAGGTGGTGGTGATTGTGGAATAGTGATTATCAACAAAGATAAAGATGTTTCAAACTTGCTAAGTGAATGGGAAAAATCTGGAATAACCAGTCTGCCACTCAACGTCCATGAAGTTTTAGATATTAAGTAAGGAGAAAAAATGCCTTCAAAACATTCACATCGAAAAGACGAACACGTTTCGTTGGCGGAAAAGTTTTATAATCCATCGGAGGATTTCTTTAAAAGCCTCCGTTTTGTTGACTTTGGCCTACCAAAAATCGGGATAAATGATGTTGATATTTCCACAAAAATTGGTGGACTCCAACTTAATATTCCCTTTTACATTGAAGCAATTTCTGGTGGAAGTGAAACTACTAAAAAAATTAACTACCGCCTGGCAAAAATTGCAGCCAAAACTGGCCTGGCAATGGCTGTTGGTTCTCAAAGTGTCGGAATCAATGAACCACAAACGGCCGATTCATTTAAAATTGTTAGAAAAACAAACCCAGCTGGGATTATATTTGCAAACATTGGCGCTGATAAAAATCCTAGCCAAGCTCAAAAAGCAATAAATATGATAGAAGCTGACGCCCTGGAAATTCACGTCAACCCAGCACAGGAACTCATAATGCCTGAAGGCAGTCGAAACTTTGACTTTCTAAATAATATTAAGGCAATTAAGCAAAATGTTTCGGTTCCCGTAATTGTCAAACAAGTTGGTTTTGGAATGAATTCTGAAACTATGGATCAATTACGACAATCTGGGATTTCGATAGTCAATATATCTGGTGTAGGTGGAACCAATTTTGCAAAAATTGAAAACTTTCGTCGTCCTAATAAGGACATGAATTATCTCAAAAATTGGGGTTTAACTACTCCAGAGTCTTTATTGGAAAGCCAAAAATTTCTTAAAAGTTTTGAAATCATTGCTTCTGGGGGAATTACCAACCCACTTGATATGGCAAAATGTCTTTCTTTAGGGGCTAGTGCTTGCGGTATGGCTGGTAAATTTCTTCACTTGATCTACCACAATAGTGATGAAGAAATTATTGATTTGGTAAATAATTGGATTTATGGTTTAAAAGCAATTATGGTCATGCTTAACTGTTTGAACCTAAAAAGCTTAAAGAAGCATAAACTCCTTTTGTCACAAAACTTAAAAAACTTTGTTAATCAAAGAAATATTGAGTATTAAAAAGAGTTTATATGAAATTAGAGTGCGCCTCATGATTTCATATAAACTCTTTTTTAAACCATATATCTTAATCCCTTTGGGAAAAAGTTCTTGATTGTGTTGCCCACAAGTTTACCAAATCCAATTGGCAATGCTTTAAAGGTTAAAAGATACCAACCTTTTTTATTGTCAGCGCCACTAACAGAAAAAGTATCTCCATGAACATATTTTTTCCACTCATCAAAACTGATTTCAATTTTTGAATTTGAATTAAAAACCTCTTCGGATAAAGCTAACCCATAACTAGGTTCAAACCGACTCTTCTTAAATTCACCCATTTCCAAACCTAAACGAACTATTCTTATTTTACCAAAATCAGGAGTGTCATCAGGTACTGAATATAAATTATTTTTAAAGACCACTAAGTTAGCTGATAAATCCTTTGAAAATCTTCCGTTAGCAAAATTAGCCCATAATTCCATCTGTTCAGAATTCATTTTATTTATATTCGGATTTTTAGTGATCGGTTTGGGCCCTCTAAACTGAATTTCTTTTTCTGGCTTTTGAAGTTTAGCAATAAAGTGGCCCTCCCCTTGAAAATGGTGAGGAAAAATTCTAACACATTTTGTTAACTCTGGATTATTATCCGACCAATCGGGACGGCCACTATCCATGCCTGGAAACTTTTTAATTGGCAAAATAATAAAGTGGTGCTCTTTAACAAGCCATGAAATTATTTGCTCATCTTCTTCAGGAGAAAAGGTACATGTAGAATAAATCAAAGTTCCTCCCGGTCGTAAATTTTTAACTGCCTCGGTTAATATTTCTTTTTGCCGTTTAGCACACTTTTTTGGATAATCAATATTCCAGTACTTAGTGGCATCAGGATCTTTTCGAAACATTCCTTCCCCAGAACAAGGAGCATCAACTAAAAGGCGGTCAAAATAATTTGGTAAAGTTTTGGCCATTTTTTCTGGATCAGTATTGGTAACAATCGTGTTTTTAAAACCAAATCTCTCAACATTTTCAACGAGCACTTTTGCTCGTTTTGAATCAATTTCGTTGGCAACCAACAACCCAGTATTTTTCATGTAACTACCTAAATGAGTAGTTTTCCCACCAGGCGCAGCACAAAGGTCAAGCACCTTTTCATTGGCAGAGGGATGGGCAACCTCGCCAACATACATTGCACTGGGTTCTTGACTGTAGACCAACCCAGCAGTATGTTCGGGACTTTTTCCATCAACTTCCCCATAAAAGCCAAATTTACAGTGAGCGGTAGGATGAGACTCGTCAATATGGATTGTATTTGCAGGTTTTAAAGGATTAATTCGAAATCCATGAGTAGAAGGCTCAGAAAAGCTCCTCAAAAAATCCGTTGCTTGGTCACCCAAAAGTTTAGTATATTTAGTTTGAAAATCAGCTGGCAATTTCATTTTGATCTTAATGCCCTTTCTCAAAAAAACTATTTGATCTTTGATTTATAAAACCTTTTAAAAATATTATTATTAAATTTCCGAAAACGGCAGTTAACCAGTACTGAGGTTGACTGCCGTTTTCTTGGCAAACCAAAGATCCTAAAAAGAAAACATAAAAAATTGTTACTTTTGAACAAAATATTATAACAGAAAAATTGAATAACTAATCATCTTGTTCATCAGTAGGATGAAACTGAACTGTTGCCTCGATGGCATTTTGCCATCCCTGATACAATACTTTGCGGCGATCTTCTGTCATTTTTGGTTTAAAAATTGTGCTTTTTTTAGCAGTTTGTTTAATGTCATCCATATTACGCCAAAAACCTACCGCTAAACCAGCTAAAAATGCTACCCCTAAAGCAGTTGTTTCCGAAATTGGAGCTCTAACAATCTCGGTGTTTAAAATATCCGCTTGAAATTGCATTAAATACCCATTTCTTGCTGCCCCACCATCAACAGCTAATTTGTTTAAATTTAGCCCAGTTTCCTTAACCATGGTATCAATAACATCTTTAGTTTGATAGGCAAGCGAATCAAGAGTAGCCTTCACAAACTGGGATTTGGTCGTGCTTCTAGTGAGGCCAAAAACTGCTCCTCTAGCGTTTTGATTCCAGTATGGAGCTCCAAGTCCGGTAAATGCCGGAACAACATAAATGGAATCCGAATCACTAGCTTCTTGGGCCAATTTCTCGGACTCTTTCGCACTGTCAATTAACTTCATACCGTCTCTAAGCCATTGAACTGCTGATCCGGCAACAAAAATACTTCCCTCCAAAGCGTAATTTACCTGATCTTTTAAACCGTAAGCAATGGTAGTTAATAACCCTCGTTTTGATAAAGTGGGAATATTACCAGTATTCATAACAATAAATGCGCCAGTTCCATAGGTATTCTTAATGTCGCCTTTTTTGTATGCCATTTGACCAAACAAAGCGGATTGCTGATCACCAGCAATCCCGGCAATTGGAACTTGTACTCCAGAAAAATTAAAACCGGCCGTATAACCAAAGATTCCAGAGGAAGGCTTAACTTGTGGAAGCATACTTTTAGGAATGTTTAAAAGTTTTAAAATCTCGTCATCCCACTTTAAAGTATGAATGTTAAAAAGCATAGTCCGACTGGCATTGGTGTAATCAGTCGCATGAACTTTGCCATCTGTCAATTTCCAAAGAATCCAAGAATCAATCGTGCCAAATAAAAGATCACCATTCTCTGCCTTTTGCCTAGCACCAGAAACGTTATTTAAAATCCATTGAATTTTAGTGGCCGAAAAATAGGAATCAATTATTAAACCAGTTTTTTGGTGAATTAAATCGCCGTAATCCTTAGCTTTTAATTGATCCGCCAAACTGCTGGTCTGCTTAGACTGCCAAACAATCGCATGGTAAACTGGCTTACCAGTATTCTTATCCCATAGTATGGTTGTCTCTCTTTGATTTGTAATCCCAATCCCCCGAACTTTATAAGGAGGAACTTCAGCGTTAATTAAACATTCTGAGATTACCGTTTGAACAGCACTCCAAATTTGATTAGCATCATGTTCTACCCAACCAGAATGAGGGAAATACTGCTTAAATTCATGTTGAGATTGGCCAGCAATTTCCCCATTATGGTTAAAAAGAATTGCCCGTGTACTTGTCGTGCCTTCATCAATCGCCATTATGTATTGCTCGTCAGCCATTATAGTTTCTCCATTCATAAATTTTCGATAAATATGCTAGATGTAATTATACAATACAAGCGAAAAGGAAACCAATTTAGACAAAAAAATACTGGAATAGAATGCTCTTCTATTCCAGTATTAATGAAAGTTATTTTTCGTCGCTTTTTAAAGTACCACCGACACTATAACGATTCTTTTCCATTTCACTCAAAATTACGTGAACGTGTTCTGCAGGAGCGCCAGTATCCTTAACAACCGCATCAGTCACGTCTTTTACCAAATTTTTCAATTGGTCTTGTGTACGACCAGCAATCAAATGAATGTTTACAATTGGCATTTCAAAATACCTCCAAAAAATTTATTAAGCAAATTATAGCCTAATCTTTATGTGATTACAATTTTAAATGAGGTGTTTTTTATCGAGAGTTCTGGAAAAATGTTAAAATTACTGTGTTTGATTAAAGAAAATCAGGAGGCAAAAATGATTCCTTTTAAAAATTTTTCAGCATGTACAAGCATGATTGTTGGCAAAAATGCCAGCATTGATGGTTCAATAATGATTGCTAGAAATGAGGACAGTAAAAGTTCTTGGCCAAAAAATTACGTCATTCATCCAAGAAAAGAATTTACTTCAGAACAAATTTTTAAATCTCCAGACAATGGTTTCCAAATTAATTTGCCAAAAACAAGATTTAAATATTCAGGAACCCCAGAATGGACTGATAAGTTTGGAGTATTTGAAGAAAACGGCATTAATGAGTACGGCGTTGCCATGAGTGCCACTGAAAGCACTTACTCAAATGACCTTGTATTAGGTGCCGATCCATTAGTCAAAAACGGGATCGGTGAAGAAGCAATGATTACCATCGTGCTTCCCTACGTAAAAACTGCCCGTCAAGCAATTCAACGTTTGGGAGACATCATTGAGTATTATGGCACTGATGAATCAAATGGTATCTTGTTCGCCGACAAAAATGAAGCTTGGTACATGGAAACCGGCGGCGGTCATAACTGGGTCGCAGTTAGAATTCCTGATGATGACTACGTCGTAATCGCCAATCAAAGTGCCATCGAAGAAGTCGACTTCTCTGATCCAAATAATTTCATGTGGTCCAGAAATATCCAGAATTTCGTTGAAACAAATAATCTAAACCCGGACAAAACTGGCAAAACGTTTAATTTTAGACATATTTTTGCCTCCTGATTTTCTTNNTTAATTTTAGACATATTTTTGGCACCGCCGATTTATCAGACCAGTATTACAATACTCCTCGAGTTTGGTATGGGTTAAAATTGTTTTCGCCACAACTGGAATTCGAGCCAACTTCTCAAAATCTGCCATTCTTAAATCATGCAAATCGAAAACTCAGTTTATTCGATGTCGAAGCCTTTTTAAGCTCTCATTATCAGGGAACCCCTTACGACCCAATTGGAGACGGTTCTAAGCAAGACAAGACTCACTTTAGGCCAATTAGCTTGGCCAAGACTCAAGAAGCTCATATCCTTCAAATAAGGCCAAATATGCCAACAGCTGTAGGTGGGATTCAGTGGCTATCGATGGGAGTTGCAGCTCAAAGCAGTTTTGTTCCATTTTATGCTGGAGCGATCAAGACACCAAAAGAATATCAGAAGGCAGACGGAAAATACTCTCCAGATAAGGCCTACTGGGTTTATAAATTAGCTGGCGTATTGGTCGACCCCCATTACCTACAATTAGGTTCAAAATTAAGTGCTACTCAAAGTACATTAAGAACGTGGTTTCAACAACACTTTAAACAAACTGACAAAGAAACTAAGAATTTATCCGGTAGTGAATTAGAAGTTGCGTTAACAGACGCCAACTTTGCTGCCGCAAAAAAAGGCTTAAAGGAATACCGATCATTGATTTCCGATTTAGTAACTTCCAGCACAGACTTTTCACCCTTGAATTTTAAACAAGATATTAACTTATAAATTTTCAAAAATACTTTAACTTGCCCATAACAAAAAGACGATTAATCCCAAAACAGATTAGTCGCCTTTTTGTTTTTAAAAAATATTAAAATTACGCGTGGTGCTAGTTG
>DIDF01000081.1 GCA_002418005.1 Lactobacillaceae bacterium UBA5807 | reverse complement strand
ATAGGTCTCTTGGAGGCAAGTGCGTCGATAAGGTCAAAGTGAGCGATAGTAATTCCTTTTTCAATGGCTTTATCAATCTCTGGCGCAATGACTTCACTATATAGGAAGTCTGTTTTAGAGCTGGAAAGCTGTCCTTTTTGCCATTTATCGTAAAGGTTGTTGAGCTTGCTATTTTTGTAAAAGTATTTTTCGAGCTCCTTAGCTTCTATAACAAACCAAGAGAACCCATTCGTGATAATGGCCTTTTTAATTTCTAGATTGCCAGAAAAGCGTTCTCCCATGTAGTAAGCAACTGTCTCACGGAAAGCTTTGATGTTGATATTCTCACGTGTCATCATTTCGGTTTTGTTGGTTAAACTCTTAACTTCGAGTATAACTCCAAGAGAACTAGTGCTGTCTTGTCCATTGTAGATGGCTAGGTCAATCCGATTACTAGTGTTGATAAAATTCTTTGGAAGAAGCGATTTTAAAAATTGGGAAATCAAGTTTTTTTGGTATTCTTCCGATTCTGTTTGTTTAGTTTGTAGTGTTTCTAGGTAGGAGATTAGTTTATTTTCAAATCCAAACCTTTCATCTTCCTGTGGCATGATGGCTTGAACATTCTTATTCATACTTTGCTTTAGGGAAAGTCTCTTAATCGTCATTAAAAATCCTCCCCGAAACTATGTACAGAACTAAATTCATTAAAAAAGTCATATGTTTTTTGCATTGTAATATTCATATTTTAATGCTCCTTCTAATCTTATAAGTCGTGTTTATTCCTATTTTGAGGCAAATACGTATTATTAAAAGGGATAGTCGTTAAACAAATCAATCTCTTTCTGTGGGATCGCTAATTTCATTTTTTGAATGTATTCGCGATTAATGATCGAATCTTCTGAAAAGGAATCCTTTAACCATGTTGAATTCCAAACATTGTTATTATTTAACTGAACTTTTTGACATAAAGGATCTGAATAATTTTTTGATTCATCACCAACAAGGCTTAAGCGTTGAAGCCATATCTCAATAAAACCAATGTTAGGAATATCTTCTATTTGATTGATAACATTATCTATGACTACTGTAATTTCATTAGGCTTTTCAATCAATTCCAATAACCTGCCAAGTATTGCAATACCAACTGGTACTGTCCTTGGAGATTGTACAATAATATTAACCACAATACTCATGAGTTGTTGGTAATCTTTAGGCACTTTAGATATAGGCAATAATCGATTAAAAAAAGCAGTTAGTGAGGTAGTTACACTTCCCGAGTTGGGATATTTTTTTGCCAAGTCGTAAATTTGCAATAGATGCTTTTGTAAACCTAAATTATAAATTAACTCTCCATTAATATCCTTGCTACAAATTGCAGCATTTTTAACAGTCCAAAAGAGCTTATCTTTTTTTACTGCACTTCCAATTATATCAGTAGTTATATCAGTCTTTTTTGAATTAAAGTGCATATTTAAATCTGATAATACATCTGAGAGTTCTCGTAATATTTTTTCTGATAGCTCTTTAGAATTTGAAAATATTCGGTAATCATCTCGATACCGAATAATTTTAAAGTTCTCCTTAATATTTTCCAGCTTCTTTGATAAACAGAAATCAGAATAGCCTAAAATGATTTCAGCAATAAAATCAAAGAGAATACTGCCTTGAGGAATTCCATTTGTTTGACCAAATTGTAAATGTTGGATTGAAGCATCAATCATGTTTCCTATACCTTGGCCAGGACGACGGTGATTTTTACCCCATTGTTTTCCATGAATTGCCCACGAAATAGAGTGTGTATAAATTGATCCATAACAGTTTGTAACATCAGTTTTAATACAATACTTGTATATCAAAGCATATCTAATTGAAGCCTGTTCTAAGTTTTGCCACCAATTCAAGATTGTTTCTGCTTTGTCACTTTTTTTCCCAACTGATTCAACAGGTACACTAATACATTGGATTCGTTCATCATTTTGAAACTCACTAAATCGGTTAATTATGGTTGACCACTGGCTAGTTATTGAATTAACAAGATCAACATAAGGAACTGGGTGAACTATTGATAACGGGCGCCAATCATAGCGACCATCTTTATTCATTAGAAGAGTATAATTTACATCTGTAGTTTGTGATAGGGCCGTTTTACTGGTAGAAAGCTCTATTAACGAATGACTGTCTAATAAATCATCTGCTTTTTTAATTACAGAAGAGAAGTTAAAATACCTTGGAAGTTGGATATTAACGTAACTAGATGGTTTAAGTAAAAAAGTTTTTGCTTCCCTTGAGCTCATTTTTAAAATTGATTTTCTGGACTTATCAATCAACTTAGCACCTTCTATTAATAATTATTTCAAAAATAAATTTAGAATTTAGCTTGATATTACCAAAAATGCCACCAATTTTTATGGACTTTATTTCTAGGTGCATCTTTTTGTATATTATCAGATTGAGGTACGTTTTTTTTAACTTGCTTGTCATTTCTGTCCATATTTTGAATAGAGTTATTTTCAGTTGACAAGTTACTATCAGTTGATTGAATTTTTTGATTGGATCTGGACGTTCCAACAAAGCCACTTAATTTTTGCACATGTTCTTTTAATTGGCGATTTTCTGCAACAATTGTTAATTGTAATTGTTGTTGCTGATCTATCAATTTTGTTAGATGATCTAGTTGTTGGTCTTTACTACTTATTTGTTGGTCTTTGGTAGCAAGCTGTT
>DIDF01000078.1:7683-13039 GCA_002418005.1 Lactobacillaceae bacterium UBA5807 | reverse complement strand
GTTTACTAATCCCCGTCTTTCGCTCAATCATTTTATAGGTCATACCCTGTTTTCGTAACTCATAGGCAAATCTTTATAGTTTATCCGATATCTGATTCCACGATGCCAGAGTCTCTTGCGAATAATGAGCTCATCAATTCCACCAGTAGAATGAACGCGGGACATTTCCTGACTTTTCTTTTTAGTTGTCTCTAGCTTTCTCCTCAAAGTATTACCTCACCATTGATAGGTATTATATAATTATCGATAACAAGTTGATAATATTGAGAGGAGTTTTCGCTATGGCAAACAAGTACAAAACTGTAAAAGAATTAGCTGAACAGCTAGGTGTCAGTAAACCCGCCATTACTAAGTTCATGACGGAAGCTTTTCGATCTAAGTATACAAAAAAGCAAGGTAATCGATTACTTATCGATACCGCTGGAGAGCGTGTTATAAAGGCGCATTTCAAAGGACCGGTTCACGTAAAATCAAAAACTAGTCGAAAAGATATCGATAACTTAACGAAAAGTAATCGAAAAGTTAACGATAATGAATCACTGCTTAAATCAAGGAATGAAACCATTGAATTACTCAAAAAACAATTGGCTACCAAAGATGAACAACTAAAACGTCGAGCAGATGAAATTGCCTCGATGCACAAGCTTATGGATCAGAACCAACAACTCCTTCTCAACACCCAAGAAGAGAATAAACGCCTGTTAGCATTGCAGGCTCCCTCTGACAGTGCTCAAAACGTTCAGGATGGCGACTTTGAAGAAAAAACGGCTAATTCATCATTGAAGGGACAAAAGCCGTCAGAAGGCTCGACAGACGCTAAAAAAAATACCTCAAAATCTTGGTGGCATTTCTGGTAAATTATTAAATTGATACGGCTGTCTTAACCGGTATTATATCTAACGTATAACCTGTTACTTTCCGTCCTGTTTTTTCAGTCGTCAGATAAAAGACGGTTTTCGGATAACGCTCCCCTAATTCATCCATGCTGACAGCCAAAACACGCTGTTTGAAACGTCCGGCACTCCATTTCCGTGGCTTACCGTCATCATCAGACCCCAAAAACCAGCTTTCCCATTCATCTAGGCTACCATTAATGGTAGCCTTTTTTAGTTTACCGATTGAATTAGCATTCCAAAGCTTCAGAAGAGTTAAGGTATACTTAGAGCGAACCCCGGACAATTCTGATAGCTTGAAAGAGTAGAAGTTCTGCTTTAGCTCAAAAACGTATGGTGCAACCTTCTTACTGAACTGAAACTCAATCTTACCGTCTTCAATAACCTCAATGTAATCAAAGAGCGAGGTCATGATAATTCCTTTTTTACCATTTTTGTACGTCCGCAAATAAATCGCTGTTTTGGTATTCAATGCCCGAAAGGCCTCACCCACTCGCTGATAATTCTTGCCCGACGTGTTTAATCCCAAATGGTGAATAATATCAAGCATATGAGCGGTATAAGTGTGGTCTCTAGTATCCTCTGCCTTGACGAAACTAAAGCAATAGTCCAAAACCTTATGCTCAAACGTGGTTAAGTTTCCAAATGAGTGAGCAAGGTCATTCGCCTGCGTCACCAAATAATTCTGCCTACTCAGTAAACCGTCCATTGCTTTATCCATTTTTCCATGTTGTACTGTAGCCATAATACACCCCTAAAATATCATTAGCTTAAGAATATCATTTTTACTGTATTTTTACAATCGTGGCATAAATGACGTACTAAAATGGTACTTATTTATGCTGTAACACCTGGTATTAGTACATTTCTAACCCCTTTAATGTATATAGAATGTAATAATAATGTATGCCTGAATGTATTCACTTAATACAATTTAAGTTTAATGAAATTCGTTCATTGTTATACCATTTTACATAATTTTTTATGACTACTTTTAATTTCGCCAACGTTGTAATTTCTATTCGATTCAGACATTCTCGCTTCAATAAATTAAAGAAGCTTTCCACTGGTGAGTTATCCAAACAGTTTCCCTTACGGGACATTGATTGCACAAGGTGGTGATCTCTTAACTGCTGCTGATAGAAAGGTAATTGATAGTGCCATCCTTGATCAGAGTGTAGGATTGATTGGCTCTCTTGGGGGAGCCGCTGAAATAGCTGAGACAATGTTTTATTAATTAACGCTTGGTCTGGATGTGATGAAACAGCACAGGCTACTACTTGACCGCTCGCTTCATCAATTACTGGCGAGATATAGCCTTTAATGGAATTGGATAATTTCTTTTGACTGATATCAGTATGCAAAACCTTGTACGGAGTAACTTCATTGAAACTCTGTTTCAAAATATTAGGCGCAACTTGGCCAACTTTACCACGATAAGATCGATAGATGGACTTGCTTCGGTTTGAATAAATTGTTACTTTAAGCCCCAATTGAGTCATTAAATGACGTACGGTTTCTAAGCAATAATTAAAGCCACGCTTAGTTAGAATGCAGTGAACTCTCCGGTAACCGTAGGTTTCCTTACTATCCTTAAAAATCTTTTTGATGACTTTTTTTACATCATGGTATTTATCAGGCCTTTCAAGAGCTTTGAGTCTCTCATAATAAGTAGAGCGAGCTAAGCCAAAGTATTTTAACAGAGTTGTTAATGGATATTTAGCCCTAAGTTTCCTGATTACTTGAGCTTGTTCTCGTTTTTGGGCTTCCTTAGGGCATGTAATTTTTTTAAGATATCCAACTCCATATTTTGATAAGTAACCTTAGCTTCTAAATCAGCTATTTTCTGTTTATATTGTTCTTCTTTTGTTAGTGTCGATTGTTTAATCTTCTTTTTATGCTTATTCATATGTTTCCTTGGTCGGCCCTTAGGCTTTGGCCGGAGGCCAACTATCCCCTCGTTTTTATAAATACGATACCACGAATAAGCCTGCGAATAGTTAATATTATATTTAGCGGCTACTTCATTAAAACCAACTTGATGTGCCATATAGTATTTGACAACCTTTAATTTAAAATCCAAAGAGTAAGTTTTATTTCTTGTGTGAAGTAAACTCTGATAGCCATGGTACTTGACCCTAGTTACCCATCTTCTAATTTCCATTGGATCCGGAATCTGATATTTTTTGGCTAGTGCTCGGTAACCATATTTTCCAGTCAGATAATCCTTAACAATCTTCTCTTTTAAACTTTGACTATATTTCATAAAAAATACCCCAGAATCGTTAGATTTCGTCTAACAATTGTAGGGCACTTCAATAATCCAATCAATTACGATCATTAATTTTGAACAGCAATATAAATGATCGTAAACTATTTACTGATTAGGGAAGCCAGAAGGTAATTGATACCATTGAGAGCCGATATGAAGAATGAAAAGATCACATTGAAATCTCGTACAAATCCACTCAACATGGTTGCTTGCGTTGATGTGCAGCTTTAAAATTGATATATGTGATATGGCATTATCACGATCATATTTAAGAGTTAGTTTAAAAATTGGTTGTCATTAACAATATTGAAACTAACTTAAGCTGTATAGTAAGTTATCAACCAGTTTTTTGTATCTTTCCTTTTTGTATCTTATAATCGCGTGGATGGTTATGTGCAAATGATAAAAATTTTTTCTTGTTTGATAGTTGATTTCACAAATTGGAGGCAATTTTATGGCAAATCAATACAATTATGATGTTTTATATCTTGGAAGTGGTCATGGGACTTTTGATGGGGCGATTCCCCTTGCACATTCTGGTGTCAAGCTTGGTATTATTGAAGAAGATATGATTGGCGGTACCTGTCCGAATTATGGCTGTAACGCAAAAATCACATTGGATGCACCTGTGGCATTGACAAGGGAAGTCGAGCAGCTTCAAGGCATTGTTGAAGGACAACTGTCCATTAATTGGACCAAGAGTGAGGCTCACAAGCAGGATGTCATTAAGGGCTTGCCAGGAATGATTGGCGGCTTACTTAAGGATTCCGGTATTGACGTGATTCATGGGAAAGGGACCTTTAAAGATAATCATACGGTATTAGTTGACGGGCAACCGAAGACAGCTGAAAAAATTGTCATTTCAACTGGATTGCGGCCACACCGTTTGGATATTCCAGGAACCGAATTGGCTCATGATAGTCGTGCATTTATGAGTTTAACCAAATTGCCGAAACAGATCGCTATTATTGGTTCCGGGTACATTAGTATGGAATTTGCGACTATCGCCAATGCCGCAGGCGCCAATGTTACGGTTCTCATGCATGGTGATCAGGTACTTCGAAACTTCTATCACCCTTATGTTGCCCAAGTTGTCAAAGATTTGGAAAAACGAGGGGTTAAGTTTGTAAAAAATGCTGGTGTTTCTTCGTTTGAAAAATCTGGTGAGCAAGTTGAAGTCCACTATGGGGATAGTCGCACCTTAACTGTTGATTGGATTCTGGATGCAACCGGCCGAATTCCAAATGTTGAAAAAATTGGTTTGGACAAAATTGGAGTTAAATATAACCAACACGGGATTGAAGTAAATGATTATTTACAAACAAGTGTTGATAATATCTATGCTTCAGGAGACGTGATTGATAAAGCACAACCTAAGTTAACGCCAACGGCCATTTTTGAATCGACTTACTTATCTAAGCGTTTTTTAGGACAAATCAATGATCCGATTAACTATCCGGTTATTCCATCTGTTGTCTTCACATCACCACGAATTGCTAAAGCAGGTCTTTCCATAGAAGAAGGTAAGGAAAAGAGTTATCAAATTGAAACTAACTACCTACCAGATGATTGGTATCGTCAAGTTGATAATGAGACCATAGGTGATAATTCAATGGTTTTTGATAAGCAACATCACTTGGTAGGCGTGACAGAGGTTAGCGAACAGGCTGAAAATGTCATTAATACATTATTGCCGGCAATTGAATTTAAGTTTGGACCGGCAGAACTGAATAGACTGGTCTACTTGTTCCCATCAATTGGTTCTGCTGCATGGACGCAATTGTCATAAAATAATTACTAATAACATGGATCTATTCATTATTTAGTAAATAATTTTAAATTTTCACGTTCTACTGGCAATATTGGTAAAACTAATTATGATGTGGCTATTAATTGTGGAGCTTCTGCAATTAAGGGCAATGGATTTATCTTTCATCAACTTAATAGGATGAAATATAGCATTGGGCCAACTTTTAAAAGTGTTAGTTCAAATGATATAAAAAGGGTTCTGGTGCAAAATTCGTACAATAGCCTTAAAAGTTGTCACTTTAAGAAATAAAAAGTGATGACTTTTGAGGCTATTTTTATGAAAATCACCTATTCAACGACTACTAAGCTTCGCTTATTAAGTCAATTTCAAAACGTTAACGAGTCACTCAAGGTTTTCGCTGATTATCACAATGTAGGTGCA
>DIDF01000078.1:0-7511 GCA_002418005.1 Lactobacillaceae bacterium UBA5807 | reverse complement strand
AGAAATCCTATTAAAGTATGATATCCGTGGATTATCCCAACTTCGTAACTGGGTCATCCTTTACAATAATGGTAAAGAACCAGTAAGAAAGCGGGTGCGGAAGATGGGACGAAAGGTCTCGTATGACGAGAAAATCGAAATCGTTAAATGGGTCTTGAAGCATAATCATGACTACAAGCAAGCAGCGCAAAAGTTTGATATTACCTATTCCAGAGCGTATGCCTGGACGCAGAAATACGAGCAAGCNNCGGCCCTAAAGGACCGGCGTGGCAAGACCAGGGGTAGGCAACCAGCCGACCGTGAGGAACAGTTACTCAAAGAGATTCGGGACCTCAAAGCTAAATTACGTGAAAGAGAGGTTCAGATTGCCTTCTCAAAAAAATTGATCGAAATAAGCAACCGGGAGGTGAAGCGGCCAAACGATATCAAGCGGTTCAAGAAATGACCAGCAATGGCGAGTACACAGTTAGTGAAACGGCCCGAGCTGCGGGAATCAGTCGGCAAGCGTATTACAAATGGTTAAATCGTAGATTATCGCTACGCGAACAGCAGGAACGGGAAGTACTGGAGGAGATCAAGCGAATCGAAAAACGGCATCAAGATAGTGTTGGATACGATAAGATGGTTCGTCTATTGAATAAAAAGGCCGATTAAGTTACAGAGTGGGAATTAAGCGGGTTAGCAGGATTATGAAAATTAATGGAATTCGGGCGGATTACCGGCAGCCAAAAAAGGACCGCCAGGGAGCAAAACAAACCTATCAAGATGAAAACCTACTAAATCGGCAATTTAAGCAAGAAAAGCCGAATCAGGTTTGGGTAACAGATACAACAGAACTGACCTATGGGACCGCTAATAAAGTCCGTCTACACGCCATCTTAGATCTATATGGACAAAGGCCAGCAGCATGGTTAATCTCACCAACGGAGATCAGTGAAGCCGCAATCAAAGTCTTTAACCAAGCCGCTAAGGCTAGTGGAACCACTCCAGAAATGATCCATACGGATCGTGGAGCGGCATATACGTCCACCAATTACAACGAAGCTCTCCGTCAGGAGAAGGTAAGGCATAGCCTATCGGCGCCTGGGACACCAGCGGATAACGCCGTAATGGAACACTGGTGGGCAGATTTTAAAAGCATCTGGCTCGAGCATCGTCCAAAGGCGCAAACTCTAGCAGAGTTACAGGAACAGGTTCGTGCTGGAATAATGTACTTCACGAATCAGTTCATTTCCGCTAAAAGAAATGACCAAACCGTGGCGGAATATTACCACGATTTGGTCGGATAAGAAAAACTGTGTTTTCGTTTTTATAAGTGTCAACTTGACAGGGGATAGTACCAGAAATATCAATGCCATATTCAGCAACAATGTCGAGATCTACTGCAACCTGCTTTTTTCCAACCTCTACATCAATTCCCGATGTGACATCGAAAGTATTAACTAGTTTTTCAGCAACATTTGCGAAAAAGCCGCCATCTACGGTTAATAAACCATCTACTTCAGAAAGTGCGATACCAATGATTTTTTGAATAACTTTGTCATCAAATGTTAAATTGCCTTTAATTCAGGCTTATATTTAACCATACAAAAAGTGCCTCATAATCGTTAGATTCTTGTCTAACAATTGTAGGGCACTTCAAATGGTAAACCAGTTGAAGAAGTAAGAAAAGCTACTTTTAGAAAGACTTTAAAGAAGTAAGTAAAACTTGAGCCTATTGAGTTAAGTAGTTGGTTTAACCGAAAGAATGACACTCGAAACGCTAATAAGAGTGCCAAACAAAACCCAGATATAAAGAGGCCTGAACAGGAACAGGTACAAGAACTAAAAATGTAGTTTGGAGCATCAAAGATGAAAAAACTAAGTTGGCGGACTTTTACTAGGCTTTAGCACTTCCTTGAACTTATTAATTTATCCAAATATATATGAATGAAATTATGAGCTTTTCTTGACCAATTTGATTTATGTTTTAGTATAGTTTATAATCAATGGGTTGTTTAGAAAGGAGTTAGCAAGTGGTCAAAGAATTTAAATAATTTATTTCTCGTGGCAATATGATGGACTTAGCTGTTGGAGTTATTATTGGTTCAGCTTTTACTGCCATTGTTAATTCTCTAGTTAAGAATTTAATTAATCCATTAATTGGTTTATTTATTGGAAAAATTGATCTTTCAAATCTAAAACTCACTATTGGTGAAGCAACTTTTAGGTATGGTAGTTTCTTAAATGCCGTTATTAACTTCTTAATTATTGCTCTAGTAGTATTTATTTTAATGAAATTAGTTAATAAATTTACAATCAAAAAAGAAGCAGAAAAAGAAACGCCAGCTCCTAGCAACGAAGAAATTTACCTTCGTCAAATTAGAGATGCACTACAAGAAAAGAAAGCCTTGCGATAACAGGACTTCTCAGTAGAGCCGTTTAATACGACGGTGAACATAAATTTAATCCAACAATTAAAGCCTTCAGAATCTCAAAATGAGGATTCTGAAGGCTTTTTAATCTGTTCCGGTGACTTCTTTTATAACCAAATTTAATTTTGGCTTTGATCTGCAAGTCTTCGCGCTTGGGTAGCTAATCCTGTAAACTTATCTACATAACCTGCAAGACTTTTATCCTGTCCTAAAATTTCTTGTCCAAATTTATGTTACGCACCTCGCCTTTATCTCGTAATGGTGTGCTTTTTATGTCTGTTGTAACGATACCAATAAAGTGATTTTCGGCGACTATGCAAGCTAATCCTACTTAAAACTTATACGTCACCTTCTGGCTCACCTAAGCAACCAATCTAAAACATATTCAACATTGATTCCATTAATATCTCCAGCATCAAATTGGTTCAGAGTGAGTACGACCTTTTTATAACCATCCGGAATAAATCGTAAGTTATCAGTCTCACGTTTATTAGCATCTGGTATTTGCTGAGTAATTTGATAGTACTCAATTGTAGCTCCTTTGCGGGCAATAAAATCAATTTCTTTATCGTTATACTTACCAACATCGACTGAATAGCCACGACGAAGTAATTCAATGTAAACCACATTCTCTAATTGGTGACCGAGATTATCGGTAGCATCTTTATTAAGCAGAGTATTACGTAGGCCATTATCAACAAAATAGTATTTATGCTGGGTACTAAGCCATTTTTTGCCGCGTAAGTCGTAACGATTTGTTTTATAAAATAAAAAGGACTGTTGTAGTAGGTCTAAATAATTAATAACTGTTGATGTTGAAATTTTGAAGCTATTGGATCTTAAAGTATTAGCAATTTTAGTTGCAGAAACTAGATTGCCAATTTCGCTCATTAAATAGTCACAGACAGCAAGGAGAGCCTGATCGCTATTAGCTTTTAGACGCGAAGAAACGTCACTTAGAATAATCGAATCAAAGATTCCGCGCTTTAAAGCGTCTTTAAGATTAGTATTAGGAGCAACATCAACTGCTGGAAATCCCCCATCTAATAAATAGTCTTTGAATAGTTGATAGACCTTTTCTGGGGATCCATTTTTAAAGTCATAATATTCCTTGAATGATAATGGATAAACTTTAAGTTGAACGTATCTTCCAGTTAACAGCGTAGCAAGCTCACTGGATAATAGGAATGCGTTCGAGCCAGTGATATAAATATCAGCGTCCATATCAACCCGAAAGCTGTTAATGGCCTTTTCCCACTCTTTAACGTGTTGAATTTCGTCAAAGAAGAGATAATTTTTTTTATGATGGTTTTGATGTTGGTGGACATAGTCATATAGATTTTTAGCATTACGAATGTCGATAAAAGCAAAATTCTCAAAATTAATGTGAATAATTTGATCATCTTGAATACCATCACCTTTAAGTTTTTGAATAAACATATTCATCAAAAAGGTTTTTCCTGAACGCCGAATACCAGTAATTACTTTAATAGCTTCGTTATCTCGGAAGTCTTCAAGGAATTGCATATATTGAGGGCGGTTAATGTAGTTCATACTAGCTTTTACTCTCTTTCCATTTTGTATACAAGATATTATATCACTATTTTAGATTTTATTTTGTGTACTATATAAAATTCAAAAAAAATAGTTTTTGTTAAGTAAGAGATACAAATATGTCAAGATTAAAATAAACCTGTCGACTTTGAATCAAAGACACAGATACTTCGAAATACGGTCACTGCTATCAAAGAAAATTATGAAATATTAATCTTGTGAAATAGTTTTTGACGATGATAGTCATATCCGTAGCTTCTTAAATTTTTTGAAACGCCTTTTCTGCGTGGCAATGCTTATCCCTGTTTTGCGTTCAATCATCTTATAGGTCATACCTTGCTGTCTTAATTCGTAAGCCAGTTGAATTTGTTCATCACTATAAGTTTGGGGGCGACCTTCTCTAAAATTCGGATCATGTTCTCTCGCATACATTTTGCCTTCTTGTGTTCTCGTAATAATCATATCTCTTTCAAATTGCGCAAAGGCACTAAAAATGGTAAAGATGAGCTGACCTGTTGGGGTGTTATCAATTACTCCCATATTTAAGATGTTGACCTTGATATTTTGCTTAAATAATTTCTGTATAAGCTCTAAGGCTTCGGTTGTATTTCTGGCGAATCTATCTAACTTCGTCACAATCAAAGTATCATTCGCTTCTAACTCGTTAAGTAGTTTTTGAAACTCTGGTCGTTGGGTAGTCGTGCCTGTATATTTTTCTCGAAAAATTTTGTCTGCGCCAGCTGACTTTAACAAGTCAATTTGATTTTCTAGTTTTTGGTCACTGGTGCTAACTCGTGCATAGCCGTATTTCATATTTTTACTCCTTACTAATGAGCTTAAGATATGAGCCTATTATATAACTAATAAAATCAAGGGTACAAAAATAAGCTCATAACTGTAAGTTGTGTCGCTTTTCTCTATTATTTATTTTCTCTTGTGTCGCGTTCTAATTCTTGCGCAGTTAGTGTTTGTTCTAAAGCTTCTATATCTAAATTCTTTCCTGGAGTGTCTCATATAACAGGCCTTTAATTGAGCTTACTGTTGCACTTAGTAATTCTATAACTGCACAATCTCATTATCTTTAATTTAAGGATACATGCTCACCCTGTAAAGAATTTAACCAGGTTAAGTCTAATTGCACTTGTACGCTAAATGGCGTACAATACTATTGAGGTGATGATAATGGCAAGAATTGAAGCTCGAATTGATGGAACCATTAAAAGTAAAGCCAAAGACGTATTGGCTGATCACGGTCTAACAATTTCCGATTTTATGCGCATGACACTGACAACAGTTGCAAACGAGGGCTTGCCTAAATATTATTCAATCCCTAATCGGCAATTAAAGGACTCGATTCAAGAAGTTATTGATGATTTATCTGGCAAAGAAAAACTGCCAGAGGCTCATAGCCTTAAAGAATTAGATCAATTGCTTAGCTCCGATGACGCATTGGAGTCTTCAAAATAAATGACGAAAGCAATTAAATATACTAAAACTTTTAAAAAACAGTTCAAAAAACGGCGGCAAGACCCTAAGTGGCGTTCAGTATTTAAAAGTTCACTGCCGCAAGAGCTTGACGAGCAAGAGCGAAGTCCTTGGAAATTTATTGTTCAGTGCTTAATTGAAGATAGAACAATTCCAGATTATTTTTACCCACATGCTTTAGAAGGGCTAAGGGACTTAAAGAAACAAATTAAGCGCCAATTAAATGATGCCAACATGACAGTAATTATTCTAGAATTACATTTTGATGGTCATAATGGCGATCATTTATTAGTCTATGTACCAACAGGTAAAACGGTCTTTTTAGCTGGCATTGGCACGCACAGTGAACTATTTGGATAATAAAAAAGGGACACTCATATTGAGCCGTCCTTTTTTAAGTTATCCAATTTTTTGTAATATTGGCGAAAAACCGTTAAAAGTTTTTCAAATTCATTATTGGCAAAGGTGTGCTCTGGGGCCATCTTCTTAAACGACACTTCAATTGGAATTCCCATAAAATAATTAATAATATTCTCGTTTGGAACTGGTAAACCAAAATCTTTAAATGCCGCTTGCGTTGCCAAAATTCCAGCCTTACCAGAATTAGCCAACGTACCATCAAAATCAAAAATATAGGTTTGCAAAAGTAGCCCCTCCTAAAGTTAAGTAAAAACGACCATTAAATTAAAAGCAATGGTCGCTCAATTTAAACTGTTTCAGTGATATAATCCAGAATCTTAAACATAGCCTGTTGATTTTCTTTAGGAACTGCTGTGTTCAAAATATCAGCCGCGCTTTGGCCTAAAATGGAACCTTTAATGTAAGGGAAATCATTGACGACCATTTCTCTAACGTTATCTGCTTGAGGTTCAAAGTGAAATTGTAGCCCAACGATCCGGTGATTCATCACAAAGCCTTGGTTTTTAACGGCGTCACTAGAAAAAAGCCAGTCGGCCTCCTTAGGAATTTCAAACATTTCTTCATGCCAATGTAAAGCTAATAACTTTTCTGGCAAGCCTGGGATTGTTTTACTTTGCCGGTAAACTGGTGCCCAACCAACTTCTTTGGCTGGAGATTTTGATACTGGATAACCTAGTGTCTTTGTAATCTGTTGAGCCCCATAACACGCCCCAAACATTGGTGTTCCTTGCTCTAATAGTTGCTGGATTAAGACACGTTCTTGCTTGATCCATGGGAGATTATCGTTAGGACTCATCGGACCACCTAAAATAACTAGCAAATCAGTTTGATCGGCAGTCGGTAAATGCCCAAATTGGTAAGGGTGATAGACAAAAGTCTGATGTCCACGAGCCTGAGCCCAGTCCAAAATAGAGCCGGGGCCTTCGTTGGGGGTGTGTTGTAATACGTTAATTCGCATAGAAAACCTTTCCACACTAAAAAGTGCCAACGGCAATTTGATATGGGCTTCGCCTGCAACTGCCCTTAATATGAGTAGTATATCAGTATTTTTCATGAATTTGAATTACTAATCACTGCTTATACTTGTGTTCTATTTTCAGCCATGTAACAATGGGAGCATTGTCCTTAATTATGGTTTGAGAAAGGAAAGTGATCAAGTGAAAGTTAAACAACGAACCAGGTATTGGCGACCATTGCTGTATATTATTGGCTTAAATACCTTAAGTTATGGGCTTTCATTCTCCTATTATTTTCTGTTACAGGATCTAATTTGGAAAATCCTAATGGACATCTATAAATCTAGTTACATCACGAAATAAAAAAACAACCACTGGAGTAGACCCTATCGATTCCGCGCTAAACAAATCCATTATATGTACGAACATCAGAAGTATACTGGTACACGTTTCATTATAAGAATTTGATGAATAGTTTACGAGATTGATGTTGACACTTAATTAGAAAAGATAGGTTAAATAATTGAGGACCGTGAAAAGGTGCAGAATAAGCTTTATGATTAATTTTCAGTTTTGCCTTAGTGCAATTTACACAAGTTAATCACCCCTTAAATAATCGAATTTATCGATTTATCAAAGAACATAAAAAGTAGCAAAACATAATATTGGATTGAAGTCAATA
>DIDF01000048.1:2174-4699 GCA_002418005.1 Lactobacillaceae bacterium UBA5807 | reverse complement strand
CTGGCAACGCGCCAATCATTGCCTAAAATTTTTTTAGCGAATCCTTCAGCCATTTGACTTCGACAAGCATTTCCAGTACATAGAAAATAAATTTGTGTCATCATTAATCCTCCATCTAAACTATTAGTGAACCAAAGCAGCTACTAAATCCATGTCTAAGTAACTGCTAAACTCGTTAATGGTTGGGTATTCACCGGTTTTTACCAACTGACCATCCACTAACGTAATTGGTAAAGCATTTATACCCTGACGTTTTAGTTCTTGGGCAACAATCGGATTTCGAACAAAGGCATCGGGGTTCTGGGCTAAATTACGACGAATGAACATGGCCTGCCCCTGTGCATTCACACTGACATACCGCTGAATGGCCGTTGTTTGAATCAATTCCTTATCAACGCTGGGACCACAAACACCGGTTGAACAACACATTGCTGGTTCAAAAAGCTCTATTTTTTTCATTCTATTCATCTCCAAAGTAATTGTGATTTATATTTTCTAACCAAAAATCGATAATGATAACCAGAGGCCACATAGGGTAATAAACAACACTGGGATCGTGGTTACAATTCCAATTTTAAAATAAGTCCCCCATTTAATTTTAACTCCCTTTTGAGCTAACACATGTAGCCAGACTAATGTAGCCAAAGAGCCAATTGGGGTAATCTTAGGTCCCAAATCTGAGCCGATTATGTTTGCGTACACTAACGTATGATGGATGAGCCCTGAAACGTCAGCGCCTTTGATTGATAGTGCATTAATCATGACGGTCGGCATGTTATTCATTAATGACGATAAAAGTGCTGCTAAGTAGCCCATGCCCATTGTGGCAGCAAACCGACCACCTTTTGCGATTTCGGTAATGACACCTGATAATAATGTTGTTAGACCAACGTTCTGAAGGCCGTAGACTACGACATACATACCGATTGAGAAAAAGACAATGTTCCAAGGAGCTCCTTTAATCGCTGCCATCGCATTAACATGGGAACTTCTTTGACCAACTATCAGAAAAATAGCCGCAATACTCAGTGCGATAAAGGAGACGGGGATTCCTAAGAAACCGCTACTAAAGTAACCAATCAATAGGAGGATTAAGACGACCCATGAAAACTTGAAAAGTCGCTGATCTTTTAGTGCAGAACTGGGTTCCGCAACCTGAGTGGCATCAAATTTTCGTGGCAATGCTTTTCGAAAGTAAAGATACAGGATACCAATACTACCTAACAGCGAAAATAGATCAGGAATCCACATTCTTAACGCATACGCTGAAAAGGAAATTCCAAAAAAGTCTGCAGAGACAATATTTACCAAGTTACTAACAATCATTGGTAAAGAAGTGGTATCGGCAATAAAGCCACTGGCAATAATAAAAGGGAAAACTTGCTTTTCATCAAAGTGTAAGGCACGAACCATTGCTAAAACAATGGGGGTAAGAATCAGAGCAGCCCCATCATTAGCAAAAAGGGCAGCAACGACGGCGCCTAAGGTGGTCACCAAAATAAACATGCGAATACCGTGACCGTTTGCCCAGCGAGCCATGTGTAAGGCGGCCCATTCAAAAAATCCGATTTGATCTAAAATGAGTGAAATCAGAATAATAGCCACGAAAGATAAGGTGGCATTCCAGACAATTCCGGTAACTGTTCCAACATCTTTAAAACTCACCACGCCAAACAATAATGCTAAAATTGCACCACCAACGGCTGTCCATCCAATTGATAATCCTCTAGGTTGCCAGATAACGAATAATAATGTGAGTAAGAAAATTCCAACGGCAAAAAAGACTTGCATGATACCTCCTAAACTGATTAATTATTTTTTTCCTTTAATTAATTAAACCGTTAAAAGCGTTTTTTCGTAATTTGGTTGCCATTGCATAACAGCAAAATGATTATTCGAAAGCTCTTTTACCTGATCAATCCATTTAACTTCGCTTTGCACTCGAGCCAGCAAACATGGATCAGTGGTTTGAGTTGCCAACATACTTTGGTTGACCACCCACCAAGTATGAGCTAGACTGGCTCGCTTCAAATCGTCATCTAACCGCATTGATTCATAAACCGGCGTGGCTTCTGGTAGCGTTACCATAACAATTTCAGTTTGATCAGGATCTTGTAGTCTTGGTAACAGATTAACGACTGCTTGTGGGACGCTGCCGGAGGTATGGGCAACTTCTTGAGCATAGCTTTGGGTCGAGTTTAACAGTAAGAGTGTATGACCAGTCGGAGCCGTATCAACCACAACGACGTCACTATCATTTTGGGCGACTAACTCAGCAAAAGCTCGGAAAACAGCAATTTCCTGAGTACATGGTGAACGCAAATCTTCAGCGACATAATCAACATCATTAGAATTCATGGTCTTTTTAGCAGTAGTGAGAACCTCGTTTTGATATTCTTTTAAAGCCTTTTTCTCATCAATATGACTCACCTTGATCAACGGACTTGTGATTTTGAAGTATTTCAAATGATCAGCTGGGTCAGTGGTAGCCAAGTGCACGGTTTTGTGTTGAGCAGCTATCTTTT
>DIDF01000048.1:0-2093 GCA_002418005.1 Lactobacillaceae bacterium UBA5807 | reverse complement strand
TTTGACTGCACTAAATTCTTCACGACAACATCCAGATCAGGAAAGTGACTAGCAGTAACCGGTTCCTCAGTGATTTGCGGCTGCTGGTCTTTCAATAGTAGTCGTAAATTAGCTAATCCCAATACGTTGTATGCTCGCAATGGGATTGCTAACTTGGGTAGCTGGTCTAAAGTGACTGGCATATTCTGCAAATCAGCTTGCTGTTGTTTAAAAATAGTCTGAGAAACTGCGTCGGTTGGCTGATTTAAGATACCGTTAATGATTAGTTGCTGGTTCTTAATGTTTAAGGCTGCCAACTCATGTGAAGCGCGTTGTGCCTCCAGAAGGGCGCCTTTTTGTGGTCGGGTAACTAAAAACAAAGTCGTCGCTTGAGGATTGCCTAAAGTTTCAACCGCTTTTTGATACATAGCTTTCTTATCATTTAAGCCAGCTAGTTGGCCGAGACAGGATGCACCACGATCATTCTTATCCAGGTAATTACTCCAAGCAGAAGGCAATTGCAGCATTCTTAAGGTATGGCCGGTCGGCGCGGTATCAAAAATAATATAGTCAAATTGCTGATTAATCTTGGAACTAGTTAGAAAGTTGGCAAATTCATTAAATGCAGCAATTTCAACCGTACACGAGCCTGATAATTGTTCAGCCATATTCTGAATGGCTTCTTTGGGCAACACGCCTCGATAAGGTTGAATAACCTGCTCGCGATACTCGTTCGCAGCAATGACCGGATCAAAGTTGGCAGCAAACAAACCGGAAATGTTTGGAATCGGCTTTGGCTGATTGGTTAAACTAACTTTAAAAACGTCCTGCAAGTTACTAGCTGGATCAGTGGAAACGATCATAACTCGGTGACCAGCATCAGCTAAGCTAATTGCAGTGGCACTGGCAACCGTGGTTTTGCCAACCCCACCCTTGCCGGTAAAAAATAGGTACTTGGTTAAATTAATCTCTTGTGGCGAATACTTTTCCATCATTTTTCAGCTCCTTGCATAGACACCCGTCTATGTATTGCTTAAAAAAACTTAATTGGCAACATCTTTTTCACAATCAGACCGTTGGCAAAGGCAGTGCTCATCAGCGGCTAACAGTTGGTCGGTATTCTGTTTAAACTCTTGGACAAACCTTTTTTGTAGGGAATAGTGTTGCCATTTCCCATCCTTTACCGCAAACACAATACCTGCATTTTGCAAAACCTTCATATGATGAGACAAAGTGGGTTGAGAAAAATCAAAATGCTGGAGGATATCACAAGCACAAAGTGATCCACATGAAAGCAGATCAATGATTTTTAGGCGGTTCGGGTCAGCCATTGCTTTTAGCATTTGAACGTAATTTTGATAATCCATTTTTTCTCCTTCCATTACATAGACGATCATCTATGTATAGTATAAGAGCTACTCCAATGGCTTGTCAACTTTGTTAAAACTAAAGGTCGTAAATCTTTTTTGGAATCCATAATATTTAGAAGTCAGTTGTGAGAAGCAGATGGGTCATCTTTTCTTTTAAGCTTTTTTAGTTTTAACCGATTCACTTCGCGGTAAAAAGTTCCTGAGGAAATTTGGTTGGTGGCCAAAATTTCTTTAACTGAATAGTCACCACTTTGATACATCCGAATGGCAATATCCAACTTTTCTTGGGCGATTCGTGGTCGGCCAACTGTCACGCCACGCCGACGACTGGCCGCAATCCCTTCTTTAACCCGATCAGCTAATAAATTCCGCTCCAGTTCCGCAATCACACTCATCATTTGCAGCATGGCTCGACCAGTTGGGGTCTCGGTGTCCATCTGCTCCTTTAAAGAAACAAACTTAATTTGTTTTTGGTGCAGTAATTGAATCAGATTTAAAATGTCCAACGTATTGCGGCCCAAGCGGGAAATACTTTCAACGACCACGACATCATGAGCCCGAATGGTTTGGAGAAGCTGGGTAATTCCCGGTCTTCTTTGCCGGGTCCCGGTAAACTTTTCTTGAATGATTTTTTCGGCACCATAAGCCATTAATTGATCAATTTGGCGATTGAGATTCTGATCATTTTTTGAAACCCGTGCATATCCAATAATCATGAGTGACTCCTTAGAAGCTGTCCAAGAT
>DIDF01000011.1 GCA_002418005.1 Lactobacillaceae bacterium UBA5807 | reverse complement strand
ACAGGATTCGAACCTGCGACCCCCTGGTCCCAAACCAGGTGCTCTACCAAACTGAGCTACTTCCCGAAAAAACTCAAATAAAAAATGCACCCGGTAGGAATGAACCTACAACCTTCAACGACGTAATAAGATTTTTTATCTAACTACGTTATGGGTGCATGTATTATTTATTTAAGTCTCAAAATTGAGAAGCGGAAGACGGGATTCGAACCCGCGACCCCCACCATGGCAAGGTGATGTTCTACCACTGAACTACTTCCGCAAATGCCGACTAGACGATTCGAACGCCCGACCTCTTCATTACTAGTGAAGCGCTCTAACCAACTGAGCTAAGTCGGCAAAAAATAGAAAAATGCGGGCGAAGGGATTCGAACCCCCACGTCATAAGACACTAGAACCTAAATCTAGCGCGTCTGCCGGTTCCGCCACGCCCGCATGATTGAAAACTGGCAATGAGCCGTGGGAGTCTCGAACTCCCGACCCTCTGATTAAAAGTCAGATGCTCTACCAACTGAGCTAACGGCTCAATATGGAGGATACAGGGATCGAACCTGTGACCTCCTGCTTGTAAGGCAGATGCTCTCCCAGCTGAGCTAATCCTCCAGGTCACTAAAACGGTAAAAACACCCTCAACACAACTATTACATCATATCATTACCGTTCTATATGCGTCAAGAAAAATTTGAGACCGTTAGCATTTCAAACGTGTTTGTCATTTTCCGACAAAAATTATTATAGCGGATTTTAGAGGATAATGCTAGGATTTTTTGGACAAAAAAGCGGGAAACCAGCCACAAAGCTTCTGAAATCTAAGAGATATACCGTTATTCAGCCCTGATTTGGATGAACAGTTGCATATTGCTTAGACTTAAGAAACGAGGCAATTTCCCGCATTTAATTTAGTTAAAAGAGGTAATTTAAGATCACAAACAATAATTCTCTTTGCATCCTTTTAATAAACAGTTATTTTTGTTTTTCAATCTTAGTTTTTCCGTGCATGTATGGTCTTAAGACCTCCGGAATAGTCACGGTTCCATCTTCATTTTGATAATTTTCCAAAATCGCAGCAACGGTCCGACCAACTGCCAATCCAGAACCATTCAAGGTATGAACGTACTGCAATTTACCGTTATCATCCCGATACTGAATGTGAGCCCGGCGAGCCTGAAAATCAGTACAGTTAGAACAACTAGAAATTTCCCGATACTTATCTTGAGCCGGAATCCAGACCTCAATGTCATGAGTCATTGCCGCAGTGAAACTCATATCACTAGTAGTTAAGGTAATAACATGATAAGCCAATCCTAGTTTTTGCAGATTTAATTCTGCTTGATGGGTAATCTGTTCCAGCGCATCCCAAGAATCCTCTGGCTTTGTGAACTTAACCATTTCAACTTTATTAAATTGGTGCAATCTAATTAACCCTTTAGTATCTTTACCAGCACTACCTGCTTCGGAACGGAAAGCAGGAGTTAATGCTGTAAATGAAACAGGAAGTTTTTTAGAAGGAATAACTTCGTCACGATAATAATTTACTAAGGGAACCTCGGCAGTAGGAATCATTGTCATGTTATCAGTGTCTTTTATTTCATAGCCGGCATGCAACTCAAGAAACTTTGGAAATTGGCCGGTTCCATACATTGATGCAGCATTGACCATGTATGGCGGCAAAACTTCAGTATATCCGGCAGCAGTATTTTGGTCCAAATAAAAATTATAAACGGCTCTTTCCAGTAAGGCACCATCACCAATGTAATAGACGAAACGAGCACCCGAAACTTTTGCGGCACGTTCGAAGTCCAAGATTCCAAGATCCTCACCAATTTGATAGTGATGTTTAGGTTTAAAGCCAAACTTTGGAATATCGCCAACTCTTCTTAATTCAACCGAACCTTCTTCAGTCAAACTAACTGGAACGCCGTCTGCAGGAAAGTTTGGTAAATGAGCAGCCAAATCATGCTGCTTTTGATCAACTTCTTCCAGTTGGGCATCAAGGTCTTTGATCTCTTGGCCAACTTCCTTCATTTGATTAATTGCGTCACTGGCATCCTTTTTGTTTCGCTTTAATTCACCGATTTGATCTGAAACATCATTTCTTTTAGCCTTTAAACCTTCAGATTTAACAATTAAATCTCGCCTTTTTGAATCATAAGATAACAATTCATCAATAGTTTCAGGTTTAATCCCTCTAGTGGCTAACTTCTTTTTTGTCCAATCAGGATTTTTACGAATTTTTTTAATATCTAACATAATTTGGATTCCTCCCCAATAATCTTTTTTATTTGAACGCAAAAAAAGAACCCTACGTCATTGGGACGAAGGATTCTTTCGCGGTACCACCCAAGTTCTCGAAATAAAATTTCGAACACTTAATAGATTGTAACGGTATCACCGTGCAGCATTACCTGCCCGCTTTCTAGTGCTGGACCTTTCGATAACAACTTCCACCAACGTTGTCTCTCTGTAATCTACTTATATGCACCAATGCGTTTTCTTTCAAAATTGATTATAGCCGAATCAAGAATATTTAACAAGCTAGCATGGCAATCAAATTCACTTTAGTTCTTTAAAAATAAACTCAGCACTGGTTAAATTTAAAATTTAATTAACATGGCCAGAATCGACAACTTCAATATCATCTAGACTTCCATAGGCTGTATACCAAGGCTTAGCAGTTTGGTTAAGAATATCAGTTATTTCTTCAATGTTTTTAGTTCCTTTATTCTTTAGCCAATCAACTAAAGCATCTCGCCCATCACGAGCAAAAATATCAACACTCTCTAGCCAAGTTGCCCGTCCACTCAAGACCCCAGAAAAGTTACTGCCAACCTTACCAGCAAGCTTAAGTTCACGAAGGAAGACATCGGTAGGAACACCGCCACTCAAGAAAATGAAGGGTCTAGTAACTAGGTTGTTCATTTCTTTAAGGTAATTGCCAACCTCCGTTTCTGAATAAGCGGATTGCCCATTATTTTCCCAACCTTCAATGAAAGCAGGATTAAATGGAACTTCCATTTTAAGAACATCAATATGGTATTTGTCTTTGGTGAATTCCTTTAAAGAATCCAAAACGAGTTGAGGTTTTTCTTTGGCAAACTCAAGGGAGTCAGAAGCATATTTATCATCATAAGTAACAACTTCAAAGAATGTCGGAACATCTGCTCCAAGTCCTTCAGTACCATAACGTTGAGCAAAAGCTTTTTTCAGATCATTAATGCTATCTGGATCATTTGGATTGTAATACACCAAAACTTTAAGGGCATTAGCGCCGCGCTGTACTGCAATCTGCGCTGACTGATCAGGCAAAAGCGAAGGCAAACGTCCTGGAGTGTCGGCATCGTATCCGGTTTTTTCATAAGACATAATTAAGCCAGTATCTGGAGATTTTGCTTTAATTGCTTTAAAACCCATTTGTTCATCAAGCAGGATTGCAGAAGCAAGTGGGCTTAAAACTTCGGAAACTGCTTCTTTAAAATCATATATCATGTTCATTGAGAAAGGCTTGCCTTCATTAGAAGCAACTTGTTTCATTTGCTTTACCAAAGACCCACGTTGATCTAAAGCTAAAGCGTCAATGATTCCTTCTTTTGTGGTTAATTGGTTCATCCGGTGAAACTTTCCTTTAGAGATTAATTTCTTCACCATAAATTTACACTCACCTTTGTATACCAATTGTCTTGATTCTACCAATTAAAATTTTTAAATGCAAGAACAACACCGAAAAGAGCAAAAGTGGTCTATTCTCTTTGGAATAGACCACTTTATATTATTTATCTGAATTATTAGTATATTTTTCTTCAGTTGTGGATGAAACATCAACCTTATCAAGCGGAATCATTTTAGTATGTTTAATAAGTTTATAGCCAATATACAAAATAAGGAAAAGGGGAACACTCATGTAAGTAACTAAAATCTTACCCCATTGTAAATGAATGAAAGATTGTGGATCCTGACCGATAATTACTAAAATACAAAGAACTAAACAAAGTAATGGCCCAAATGGGAAGAACTTTGCAGTGTACTTTAATTCTTTCAAATCATGACCTTGTTTAATAAATGCCCTTCTAAAACGATAATGGGATATTGCAATTCCAATCCAGGCAATAAAACCAGTTAATCCAGAAGCGGCAACCAACCACAGGTAAATCTCCGGTCCGGCAATACTGGAAATGAATGCCAAAAGAGCAACAAGCGTAGTGGCAAATAAGGATGGGTAAGGAATTCCATTTTTCCCAGTTTTTGAAAAAATCTTGGGAGCATCGCCACTAACTGACAAAGAATATAGCATTCGCGTCGAGGCATACATTCCAGAATTTGCTGATGAAATGACTGATGTCAAAATCACAGCATTCATAACACTGGCAGCAGCAGCCAAGCCAGCTCTTTCAAAAACAAGGGTAAACGGACTGATTGCAATATCAGTAGCAGAAGATCCCAACAAGTTAGGACTTGTGTACGGAATTAAGGCAGCAATGACAAAGATCGCCAAAATATAGAATAAAATTATCCGCCAAAACACCTCGCTGATAGCCTTTGGAACACTGTGAGAAGGATCTTTTGATTCTCCAGCGGTAATTCCAACCAGTTCAGTCCCTTGAAATGAAAATCCGGCAACAATGAAAACTGAAATGATTGCAGGTACGCCGCCAACAAATGGGGCCTGCTTATAAGTAAAGTTGCTAAGCCCAACAAAGTGTCCGCCCATAATTCCAAAAATGGTTAACACACCAACGATCAAAAAGATAATAATTGTGACAACTTTAATTAAAGACATCCAAAATTCGGTTTCGCCAAAGGCACTAACAGCCATAGCATTAATACAAAAGATCAAAACTAAGGCAATCGCGCTCCATATCCACTGAGGAAAATTTGGCAGCCAAAATTTCATCACCAAAGCCGCGGTACTAACATCAACAGCAACAGTAATTGCCCAATTAAACCAGTAGTTCCAGCCCATTGCGAATCCTAAAGCTGGATCAACATACTTACTTGAGTACGCGGCAAAGGACCCAGAAATTGGCATATTAGTTGCCATTTCTCCAAGGCTGGTCATTAAAAAGTAAACCATCAGTCCCATTAATCCATAAGCCACTAAAGAGCCTCCAGGACCGGCTTGGCTAACTGTAGAACCACTGGCAACAAAAAGCCCAGTTCCAATACACCCTCCAAGAGCAATCATTGAAACGTGCCTTGTCTTTAAGCCCCGTTTTACTTTGCCATTCTCACTATTCTCCATAAATCTATACCCTCTCTTTGTTCTTCAAAGTAGGTTACCACAATATAAAAAAGTCCCCTTCAAGAGAAAGAGACTTTTTATTCTCAATATCTTGATAGCTCCCCGTAGTTAACACCACGACAGTCCCTGGCCTATTAAGTCAAGTCCCAACAGCTAAATTAAAATGAAAAAAGCTGTTTCGGCATTAAACCCTTTAGTCCAGCTTCTAAGCCCCATTTTGAGCTCCACTAGATTAATAATGATCAATGCGCCTCTACTTCGATTAGTAAATAATTTTCAATTGACTAGTATTTTACATCAATTACTTTTAGATGACAAATCAAGCAGCTAAGTGTTTAACTGTAACTCAAACAAAGCTTTATTTCTTCCGCTAATTGGATCATGATATTTGGCAATATTTTTGAAGCCTAAACGAGAGACCAAATTGCTTGATTTACGATTATTTAAAAAAATCTCTGCATCAATTTTTGTTACTTTTTTTTCATGAGCAACCAAATGAACGACTTGTTGAACTGAAGCCGTCATGATTCCATGACCCCAAAACTTGGGGTCCATAAAATATGATACTGTCAATTTAGTATTATCTGGTTCCATTCGCATATTTATTGATTCGAGTAAAATAATAATACCAATTATTTCGTTACCATCCCGAATTGCAAAAGACCATTCACTTTTAACATAACGATTAAACATCCCTTCAATTAATGAAGAATTACTTAATTGATTAAACCCAACCCCTTGAGCCACTTCCGGAATTTGGGCTAGCCGAATAAACTGTGAGGAATCTTCTTTTGTTAAATGTGAAATTTCAATTCTTTTGTTAGATACGTTTACAATCATCATTATTCTCCAAAAAGTTGGCAATATTTAACCAAAAGATCCCAATAAAAAAAGAAAAACCAATCATCCTTTTAAATTATTATCTTGTTAACCATTCAACAAGGAAAACGGCAAACTGGCCAATAACTTAACTGGATACTTGGTTTCCATTCAACGATTTAAATTTTTGAATTAGATAAAAATGTAACTTGCTTCAATCTTGGCGCAAATACCCCATATAACCACTCACAAATATACATCCAGGTAAACCCAAACAAAACTGATCCCAAAGTGTCAGTTGGAAAATGAGCATTAAGATAGATTCTAGCAAACATTACTAGAACCAAGACAACTACCATGATTGTCTCATATGTATACTTCATCGCTCTTTTTCTAACCAAAGGCATAACTAATAACCAAAGAATGACAATCACCATAAAGATACCAAATACGTGACCGCTGGGATAGCTGAACCCACTATCCTTAGCTAAATGCAGAGGTGGCCGATCTCGGCGAACAACATTTTTTACAATGAAACAAAATACATCACCAGATATAATGGTGAGAATAGCCCATAATGCAGGAATTTTATATTTAAAACCCCACAAAAGAAAAGCAATCACCAAAACCCAGAATATGTCCATTCCTGGACTAACTAAAAAAGAAATGAATTTATAAAAGCTTTGAATAATATGGCTCTGGTCTTTTTGAATTGCCGAAGCAAATACCGAATCCAAGAATTGCAAATATCCAAAGTTCAAAAATACTGAGACACTCAATAGCAGTGAAAGCACTGCTGCAACGATGACTTTCATCATTCTTGAAGAATCATTGGGAATCATCAGGTATTTCCCATCTGTATCCATGGTTAAAAATCCTCCTAATCAATACTAGATTCAAGTATATCACGTTTGATAACTTCTTTTGAATTTAAAAAGTTTAGCTTTTTTTAAAATTAAAATTGATTGATGATGGCTAAGGAAGAGAATTTGTATTGACACTAGGAGGATAATCAATTGGTAAACTTTGTCATATTAATGGTAGTGATTGGCTTTTTTGCCGGAATTGCCGGATCTATTCTAGGTATCGGGGGAGGAATGATCATAACTCCCATTCTTACTTTGGCAATGGGGGTCAATATTAAATATGCCATTGGCGCAAGTATTATTGCCGTTATTGCTACTAGTTCAGGAGCCACTATTGCTTATTTAAATGATCAGGTGCTGAATTTAAGAGTGGCCATGTTTTTGGAAATTGCAACATCTTTGGGAGCATTAAGTGGAGCAATCTTAACTGGAGTGCTTAATCCTAGATACCTTTATATCCTTTTTGGTCTGTTGCTATTGTTTTCATCCTACAACATGATTAAAAAACTTCGCGGGCGAAAGGATCCCACCAATAAAAAGAGCAACGATAAATTAGCCGAAAAACTAAAACTAAATAGTTCCTATTTTGACAAAGTCAGTATGGCAAAAGTGGATTATCAAGTGCAAAACATTCCCGGCGGATTAGCTGTGATGTATGGAGCAGGGATTGCTTCTGGGCTTTTAGGTATCGGTTCTGGGGCTTTTAAGGTAATTGCAATGGACACAGTAATGAGAATGCCTTTAAAGCCCTCAACTTCTACAAGTAATCTGATGATGGGAGTCACTGCTGCGGCCAGTGCTACCGTCTATTTCTTCAACGGTTCTATCAAGCCCCAGATTGCCGTTCCTTTAGCTTTAGGAATTTTAGTTGGATCAGTTTTGGGTTCCAGAATCATGCAGCATCTTACCGCCAAAACTATCAGACTCATGTTTATCCCTATTTTGCTTTACATTGGAATTGAAATGCTTGTAAAGGGGGTATTCTAAATGGATCAACATAATAATTCAACAAAAGATGAAATGGACCAAGTTGCTCTTACTATAGGCAAAATTCTTCAAATTGGCGTCATCATTTCAGCAATAATTATGCTTTTTGGTTTAATTTTAATGCTCATTGATGGCGATGGCGGTTACGCAAATAATTATTTTCCAACTAATTTTTCTGAAGTTGCGTTTGGTTTATTAACTTTGAAACCATATGCAGTAATGATGGCTGGCGTTTTTGGTTTGATTTTAACCCCTGTTTTGCGAGTAGTTGTTTCAATTTATTCCTTTTATAAAGAAAAAGATTTTTTATATGTAACAATAACGACGATTGTATTAATAATCCTGATGATATGCTTTGTCTTTGGGGTTAAAGGATAAGAAAAAAGGCTTCTGCTTTTCGGCAGAAGCCTTTTTATATCGCCCTTTTAACCATCAAATGCCTAATTCTTTGTTCAAACTTAAGTAACAACTCAGACACGATAAATCCTAAAGCAATCCCACCGGCTATTAGAATCACTTGATCCAGATAATTCAAAGCGGCGCTATAATTTCCTAAAGCAAAGTTCTTGATAAAATTGTACGCTTGCCCGCCTGGAACTAATGGGACCAACCCAGTAACCTCAAAAAGAATACTGGGCATTCTTTTAATTCTTGCAAAGATGATTGCACTTAGCCCAACCACTAAGCCTCCCCAAAAATTTGCTTGACCGATGGCTGCGGGATACGGAGTGATTATCCAATAATAAATCAGCCAACCAAGAACCCCATCAAATCCCGCAAAATTCAACGCCTTGTGGGGAAGATTCATGAACAAACCAAATCCAACTGAGGAAAAGTAAACACAGATAACTTTAAACCAAAAAATTAACATAAGTGTCCTCCCTCAAAAGAATCTAATTACAAGTGCCACTCCGAATCCAAGAGCACACGCACTAAGTAAAGCCTCTACACCACGGGCAATTCCACTGACTAAATTGCCTGATAGCATGTCGCGAATGGCATTTGTTAACGGGATTCCCGGAACTAAAGGCATCATTCCCCCAACAATAATGTCATCGCTATTAATACCAAGGCCTAATATGACAGCAAACGTAGCAGCAAATGCCACTCCAACTGCAGCAAGAAATTCACTTAAAAATTTTACCTGAATATATTTCCCCATCAAATAATAAATGATCCAACCTAAAGCAGCAATTGCCAATGTAATCCAAAAATCATGAATATCATTTCTAAATACAACTACCAAGGTTGCACCAACAATGCCGGCTCCCAAAATCTGAAGCCATTCAGGGAACATCGAAACCAAATCATCAATATGGACTAAAGAATCATAAAAAGTATTAATATCAATTTTCTTGGCAGCAAATTCTCTGGACAACTCATTAACTTCAGTGACTTTTTCAAGATCAAAGGAACGTTTGTCAACTGAGCCCACTTGAGCTCCAGAATCAGCAGTCCCAGACATAATAATTCCAGTCACTGTAACATAAATCTGGGGGTCCTTTAAGCCAGCATTCTTAGCAATTCTGAGCATAGTATCGTTAACCCTGGAAACTTCAGAACCACTTTCTATCATAATTGTCCCGGCTAAAACACAGGTGTCCACCACTATTTTTTCATAGTTGCGGTCTTCTTTTTCTGCCAAAATTTCACCTCATGAATCATTATTTAAAGATATTAACAAATACGTTGTTCGCTGTCTTTTCTCCAATAACAATTCCGTTAATTTTATCCGTCAAATTATCAACGGTAAGAGAATTATCAAAACCATCCCTTGAAACGACTTTGATTTTATCACCAAGATCAATTTGCACTTTGGTTAAATGAACCAAAAGATCATGATTATCAATAAACCTTTCGATGATTACTGTTGAACCAGTTTTTGCCTCATTTAACGGAGTATAGCTTTCTGAAGCGTAATGACCATCTCTAGTCGGAATAACTCCCCCATGTGGGCAATGAGTTGGATTATCTAAGAAATCATCAAGTCTGTCAATCATCTCATCACTGGTTACATGTTCAAGCTTTTCGGCTTCATCATGGACATCAGCAATTCCAAAATGTAATTTTTGGTTTAAAAACGTTTCCCAAATTCTGTGTTTTCTAACCAGTTCTTCAGCCAACTTTTTACCTTTATTGGTCAAACGAATTCCAGAATATGGTTCGTGAGTCACCAACTTTTCGTCAGCCATTTTGTTAATCATTTCGGTTACTGAACCAGCAGCAACTCCAAGGCTCATCGCCAAATTTTTGTTAGAAACCAGTTTTGATGTTCCACCTAGTTCAAAAATTATTTTTAAATAATCTTCTTTCATTGGAGTCATTATTAAACAATCACCTTTACTTGTTAAATATCTTTTCCACGATTAAAAATAATACCTTCACCTTTGCCACGAGTCGTTTCTGCTTGAATCGTAACATGGCAAAAATGATATTTGCTTTTTAGAACTTTATTTATCTTACTATAAATTGGCTGAACGTCACTTAACATCATATCTTCTAAATTCACATGAACTGAAAAAACAACATTGTGTTCATCAATTAGCCATGCATGAGCATGGTGAACACCTACGACGCCATCAATCTTTTCTAAGTCCCGACGAATTTCATTGTAATTAATTGGCGGAGCACTTTCCATTAAAATGGATCCAGTCTGCCGAATAATCGGCCATGATTCTATGCCAATATATATAGCCACTAAAATCGTCACAACTGGATCAATAAAAGTCCAATTAAATAGCTGAATCAATACCCCACCAAAAATGATTGCCAAAGAAGAAAGGGCATCACTCAAAATATGCAAGTACGTCGCACGCATATTCAAATTTGCTTTTACTCCGCCATGAAGTAGAAAAGCTGAAACAAAATTTGCAATAAGCCCAATCATCGCAACAATCAGCATTAATTCCCCGTTTATGTGGCTTGGACTCGATAAACGTTTAACTGCTTCAATTATCAAAAAACCACAAATCAAAATCAATGCAATTGCGTTTAAAAAAGCTGCAATTATATCAGCCCGTTTATAACCATAAGTATTGCGAGCATTTTGCGGCCGGAGGCTAATTTTGTTAGCTACATAACTAAAAACAATTGAAATTGAATCTCCTAAGTTGTGAAATGCATCTGAAATCAATGCCAAACTACCAGAAAAAATACCACCAATGAATTCAGCGGCAGTAATGATAATGTTCAACACAGTAACCGCAAAAAAACGATTCCCACTCATTACACCATTATCTTCCAATTCGGGATTATTCTTTTCCACATTATCCCTCCTTAATCTGCCCCAATTATACATTGCTTTGAAGTTTTTGGGTATACCATAAACTAATATCCAACTTCTTAATAAGAAAACTTTGGTAGTTTCAAAAAAAGACTTAGGTAAGATTGAATTTCTAAATTCAAAATACCTAAGTCGTTTATGTAAAGGAGCCCGGCACTCAAAAGGTTTAATCAAATTACACTGCGATCATAAATCGGAAACTGACTCAATTTTTAAAATTGAGTACTCAAAGCGCTTCACATTCGCGCGAGAAAATCACTTATACTTACATACTTTGCAATATTTACATATAAACGACAATCTGTTTAATCTGACAAAAAGAGTGACCAGGCTCCCGCCTTTAGATTATCATTGAATCAGCGTTTTAACAATATTTTTAACTAATTTTCAACCATTCGCCAATTTCCCTCGGCAGCTTTCGAAATTTGATTCAAAAAATGAAGCACCGACAATGCTCGCTTATCGTTATGCTGATAAAGTTCGTTCAAGCCTTCACCGGTAACCATTGGCCGGCTCAAATCAAATTGACCATCATCTTTACTGGTTCCCGTGGAAAAGGCAATCACCGTATTACCGTCATCAATTTTAGTGATAATAAAAAAGATGCTAAAATCATCGTCCGGTTTCATATAGGCCGGCATTGCCCAAATATCTTTTCCAATTTCGACTAGCTCTTCATTTTCATATCGGTAATCACGATGATTCTTTTGAGTAATTTCTTGTTTTAAAACAAACATCATCTTCGCAAATTTTGGATCACCAATTTTGATTGGACTATCTGACATAAAAAATTTTCCTTCTAATTAAATTTCCAGTTAAAACCCCGACAAGGGCAGTTAAAACAATGACTGAATTAATTTTAGGCAGTTTAATGGGAATATTCCTTGTTTTTGTCATACTGTTTCCGCCTTTCTGTTATCCTGCAACAACTATTAGAATAATAACTTTAGGCTGGAAACATATTCTTGTTTCCAGCCTAAATTAATTTTAAAAATTTGCTAAACTTAGTGAAGAAAACTAAGCAAATAACAAGCTACGATTTTTAATTAACTTTTGCATATGTTTGTAATAGTGATCGCCAATCGTTCGAATTCCAACACAACGAAACCCTTTTCGAAGGTACAGACTTTCGGCCTTAGGATTTTGTAAATCCACATTTAAACCTACAACCTTCTTACCGTCGCGTTCTGCAATCTCTGGGACTGGATCCAGCAACTTATTGCCAATGCCCATTCCCTGATATGCAGGATCTACAGCAATTGAATCAAGATACCATTCATCTAAGTCGGTCTCTGATTCTGGCAAATACGGTTTGTTAAAATAATTGCTATTCTTTGACAATTTGTATAGAACGTTGTTAATTTCCCGTTCATTTTCGCTGGGATATCCAAAAACAACCCCAACAACTTGGCCATTGGCCTCGGCCACCACGGTAGATGCTTTAGAACTAAGATATGTCCTAGTTCTATAAGCCTTAGTGATGACCTTGGCTAATCCAGGTTCCGGAACGTCTTCTAGTTCTTCAAGCTGCATTTCATCAAAAATAATGTCCATCAATGGTGCTATTTGTCCTGCATCAACAGGCTGTGCTCTTCTAATACTTAGCAAAAAATCCTCCACTAAAATAATTTTATCTGTTTATAAGGGGAATTTTACCGAGAATTCGTGATTTTGTCAAAAGAAGTAAAATTATTCACGAGTTTGGTGGTCAGATTTTGAGGTATTTTGTAATTCTTGATTTGCTTGTAAATCATCTAATTCATTCCTAATTTGGCCTAAAATTTGAATCTGCAATTTTTGGATTTCCAAATTATGTGGTAACTCATTTTGAGTTAAATTATCGAGTTTAGCATGCAGTATCCGCAGTTCATGTTCAGATTTCAGGTTAACATGGTAGTCATTTTCGGAATTCATCCGATCTCGATCGGCAGCTCTATTTTGACTCATCATAATAATTGGGGCTTGAATTGCAGCAATACAGCTTAAAGCCAAGTTTAAAAGAATAAATGGATAAGGATCAAAATGAACACCAAAGAGGCTCAATGCATTTACAATCATCCAGGCAACCAAGACGAAAATAAAGATGAAAATAAATCCCCAGCTTCCACCAAACCTGGCAACTGCATCTGATACTCGTTGACCAAAGGTTAAGCTTTTCTTCAAGGAATCGTTAACATCAACAATATCGTAATCATCACTTTGCATGGCTTTGGTCAACCGTCGGTTAATCTTTTTGGTTTGCTTCATATCAGAATTAATCATGCCATCGACTCGAGTAAGCTGATATTTAAGCAAGTGATGGTCACAAATAAAGTCGGTTACCTTTGCTTTAGGATAATCAGCTTTAATCAAATTTCTTGTGCCTGTTTCAAGGTTCGATAAAAAGGACCCGTCGTAAGCCATGTGAACTTGATGATCCACAATACAAATCGCCGTTTTTTCTTCTGCCATACTTATTGCCTCCAACAAAAAAGCCTTACCGTCATTATACAGTAAAGCTTCTAAGACATTAATTTTAATTTAGAGACACCATTTCATTCACTTGGAAAATTATCTTTAAGCGTGAACTAAATCCTTTTTTGTATCGCGTAAGGCAGCTTTTAAGGCTTTGATGTGTTCTTGAGTTTCTGCATCATGTTGTGATCCCATCCAAGATAATACAGATAGGTTATTTTCCATTTCAGAAATAATTTTTTGAACAGCTTCGTCTTGTTCTTTTTCAGACATTGATATGTCCTCCTCGTTTTTTGATACCGCTATCATATAAGATAAACAACCAAAAAACAACCGGTTGACATCAATTCTAATTGGATTCTAATAATTGTGATTTAATTAACTTGTTAAATTTTTCATGTCTGCCGGCAAAGAGGATCCCAAAGCAATTTTCTTACCAGAAAAAGGATCCTGAAATTTAATCATATTCGCATGAAGTGCCTGGCGGGAAATTCCCATGTCCATTGGCCCACCATAAAGTTGATCACCTAACAATGGATGCTCAATATAAGCAAAATGAACGCGAATCTGATGGGTCCTGCCAGTATGCAAAGTTACTAATACTTCAACCCAATTTTTTTGCCTTTTTAAAACTTCATATTCTGTGTCAGCAAATTTTCCTGCCACTGATACCCTTTGGCCAAAACTGTTCGGGTCTTTTTCAATCGGTTCTTTAATTCTTCCCTGCTCGGGCAAATTGCTACCACTAACAAAAGCAATATACGTTTTAAAGATTGCATGTTTAGCCAACATTTGATTAGCTATACTGTTTGCCAAGCGATTCTTAGCAACTAAGACTAACCCACTTGTAAACCGATCTAGGCGAGTTATTACATGCGGCCGCAGATCCTTTAAATGCTGGGATATTAAGTGTCCTTTAACACGATTAACTAAAGTATCAATTCTATTGGCTGGCCCAGGAACAACGTTTAAACCAGCCGGTTTGTCAACTATTAGCCAATTATTATCCTCAAAAACTACTCTTAGTTCACCGTTGCTTGCGTGAACTTCTGGATCAGAAATTTCATCAGAAAATATTACCATCACAACATCGCCATTTTGGAGCTTTTGGCCAGCATAATTCTTCGCATTTAATAAGATTCTGCCACCGTTAGTTTTTAAACTTTGATACATACGGTGACTAACCCCATTTTTTTCTAAAAATTTCTTCAAACTATCTGGATCTGTTAAATTTTTCTTCCAAGTGTACTGCATTTTTTACCTCATCTTATTGCCCATTTATCAAGGATTCTAATTATTTATGCAAATTTGGTATACTTAAACAATCAGTTTTACATAATTTAATTGTTGAAAATTAATTCCAATACTATATAATAGTAACTGTAAAAACATTGTGAATCATTTATCAAGATAGGAGATTTAATTATGAAAATTGTTGTAATTGGCTGTACCCATGCTGGGACATTTGCTATTAAAACCTTGCTTGCAGAAAATCCTGATGCTCAGGTTACTGTTTACGAAAAGAATGATAACATTTCTTTTCTTTCTTGTGGAATTGCTCTTTACCTTGGCGGCGAAGTCAAAGATCCTCAAGGATTGTTTTACTCAAGCCCTGATGAACTTAAAAAATTAGGTGCTAAAGTTGAAATGAAACATTCTGTTGAAGACGTTGATCTAAAAAGAAAACAGGTTACTGTCAAGAATTTAACTGATAACACCCAACTCACAGATTCATATGACAAACTTGTCGTTACCAGTGGTTCATGGCCAGTTATTCCTCCGATTAAAGGCGTTGACAATGACAATGTTTATCTATGCAAAAACTATAACCATGCAAAAGAATTATTTAGCAAAGCAAAAGACGCTAAGAGAATTACTGTTATCGGTGCAGGTTACATTGGCGCCGAATTAGCTGAAGCTTATTCAAAAACCGGCCATGATGTTACTTTAGTTGACGGTATCGACCGGGTTATGAGCAAATACTTTGATAAAGAGTTTACTGATGTCATTGAAAAAGACTATACCGATCATGGCGTAAAACTAGCATTAGGACAACAGGTAACCGAAATCAGTGGATCCAATCCAACAATTGTTAAAACCACTAAAGGTGAATATGAATCCGACTTAGTTATTCTTTGTGTTGGATTCAGACCAAACACTAGCCTTTTCAAAGGTAAACTTAACATGACCCCAAATGGTGCATTGATCACAAATGATTACATGCAAACCTCTGACCCAGACGTATTCGCCGCTGGAGATAGTGTAGCAGTCCACTATAATCCTACTAAGACCCTTGAATATATTCCTTTAGCTACTAACGCTGTTCGCCAGGGAATTTTAGTCGGCAAAAACATTAACAAACCAACCACTAAGTATATGGGAACCCAGTCTTCTTCTGGATTAAAGCTTTATGGTAGAATAGAAGTTTCAACTGGTTTAAATATGGAAGCCGCTAAGGCAAAGGGAATTGATGCTCATCAAGTAATTGTAACCGATAATTACCGACCAGAATTTATGTCATCCACTTTACCTGTCACCATGTCATTAGTTTACAATCCAGAAAACCGAAAGATTCTTGGTGGAGCTTTAATGAGCATGTACGATGTTTCTCAGTCAGCTAATACTCTTTCAGTATGTATTATACTATTGATGATTTGGCTATGGTGGATATGCTATTCCAACCACAGTTTGACCGCCCATTTAATTATCTCAATATTTTGGCTCAAGCAGCTCAAGAAAAAGAAGCTAAAGTCACTGAACCAATAAAATAATTTGATTCTTTAAAAGTAAAAGACCTGCATTATTTTAAGAAATGATTTCTTAAAATAATGTAGGTCTTTTTTTAAATTGATTTTTATTCTGTAACTACTTCATTTTTTAAAACTTCAGAAATCTTAGCCAGGCCAGCTTTCAAGTCATTAATGTCCATTACAAGTGGAGGTAACAGTCTTAATGTATTATGGCCAGCACTAAGGGTTAATAATCCTTCATCCTGTAGTTTAGCGATGACATCACCGACTTTTAGTTCATCCTCTAAAGTAATCCCAATCATCAAGCCCATACAGCTAACTTTTTTTACGACTGGTAAAGGAGAAATGGTCTGATCAATTATATCAGCAACTTGTTTACCTTTTTCAGTCACTTTGTTTAAGAAATCTGGGGTTAACTGAGTAAGAACTCCTTTTGCAGAAGCCATCGATAATTTATTGCCCCCAAAGGTCGTTCCGTGAGTTCCAGGGCCAAATGCGCTTGCTAAGGACTTTTTACCAAGCATCGCTCCAACCGGGAGACCATTTCCCAGCGCTTTTGCACAGGTAATAATATCTGGATGAATATCATAATGTTCAAAAGAAAATTTGGTGCCAGTTCTGCCAATGCCAGTCTGAACTTCATCAACAATCAGTAAAACTCCTTTGTCATGACAAGTTTTAGCAACCTTTTGAATCCAGGATTTATCACCAATAATAACTCCGCCTTCACCTTGAATCGTTTCCAAGATCACGGCTGCGTATTCATCCGTTATTTTATCCAGTGATTTATCATCATTGAAATCGGCAAAAGTTACTCCTGGAACCAAGGGAGAAAAACCTGCTTGAACGCTTTTGTTCCCAGTCAGCGACATTGAGCCAAAAGTTCTGCCATGAAATCCATTGTTAAAGGCGAGAATTTTTGCTTTACCAGTATATTTTCTGGCTAATTTAAAGGCTGCTTCATTAGCTTCCGTACCAGAATTGCAAAAGAAGGCTAGCATCCCCTGTGGACAAAGCATCCCCGCCACTTCATCAACTAACTTACTAGGATACAAATTCGAAGTATGCCAAATTTTTTTGACTTGCTCCTCAACATTTTTAATGATTAATTCATTGCTATAGCCAAAGCTACAAACGCCAATCCCACTGGTGAAATCTAAGTATTCTTTTCCATTTGAATCTTTAATATGCCAGTCGTGGCCAGATACGAGATCCATTGGAAACTGAGCGTATGTTGGAAAAATATTATCCATAATTAATCTCCTCTCGTTAGGCCAACTGCTGGGCAATCAAATGAGTACCATGGTTAGCAAAATCATTAGTAATTTGAATATCTTTCACACCGCCACTTAAAGCAGCAAATGCAGCCGAAATTTTCGGCATCATACCATCTTTAATAACTTTCTTTTGGTAAAGCCTCTCGGCTTTTTCTTTTGAAAGGTGATCAAGAACTGTGCTGTGAACCAAAACTCCAGGAACATCTGTCATTAAGACCAGCTTTTCAGCGCCAATCATATTGGCAATCGCTGCAGCAGCAGCATCAGCATTGATGTTTAGTTCTTCTTTACTATTACTAAATGCTAAGGGAGAAAGAACGCCGACATGATGTTTTAAAACAGAAAAGATCGTCTTAGAATCAATATTTTTAACAACGCCAACCTGACCATAAACTGCTTTATCAACGTAATCGCCAAAAATAATTGGCTTGCCAACGGCATTTAAACCCAAAGCAGCAATACTGTGTTTAACCAAGTTCGAACAAATCTTAGGTTGGACGAGACCCAGTAAAACCGCCTGAACAACTTCAATTGTGGTTTTGTCAGTTACCCGGATTCCATCAATCTTTTTGACATCCAAATTCATTTTTTTACTCATTGAAGAAATTTGTGGACCACCACCGTGAATAATCAAAATGTGTTTGCCAGCTGAAAGCCAGCTATGAATTTGTTGATAAAAATGTTCAGAAAGGTTATCGGCAGCATTGCCGCCAACCTTAATAACAATAATATTTTTCATAACCGCACCTCCTAGCTTCGGTATGAAGCATTAATTTGAACGTATTTATAAGTAAGATCACAGCCCCAAGCAGTACCGGACTCATTGCCAACGCCCAAGTCAACGTGAATCTCAACCTTTGGATTCTTTAAGCTTTCGGAAATTGGCGTTTCATCAATAGCAAGAGCTTGACTGTTTTTAACCATTGGATATCCATTGATTGAAATGGAAACTCCATCAACATCCAAATCAACGTCGGTTTTACCAATTGCTGCCAAGACTCTGCCCCAATTAGCATCCGCCCCAAAGATCATCGCTTTAACCAAGTTAGAACCAACAACGGCTTTAGCGGCTTTTTGAGCATCAAAATGGCTTTTAGCTCCAGTAACATCGGCTTGAACTAATTTTGTTGAGCCCTCACCATCCCCGGCAATTGCTTGAGCCAAATGACTCAATACTTTATTTAAACCAGTAGTGAAAGTTTCATAATCCTCACTGCCTTGCTGGATAGCAGGATTTTTGGCTTCACCATTTGCCATTACGACCACCATGTCATTTGTCGAAGTATCCCCGTCAACCGTGATTTGGTTGAAAGTATCATCAACTCCGGCAGATAAAGTCTTTTGGAGCAATTCACCATCAATTTTGGCATCAGTGGTAATAAATCCCAGCATAGTGGCCAATCGTGGGTTGATCATTCCTGATCCCTTACAAAATCCGGTCATCGTTACCTGGGTTTGGCCAATCTGCATTTTAATTGTGATTGTTTTGGGGTGCTTATCCGTAGTGAGAATGGCCTTGGTAAGGTCGGTTGAATCAGTTAACTTCAATTTTGTGACCGCTTTTGAAAGAAGGTCCACCGGTAAAAATTCACCGATAACCCCTGTGGAAGCAACTCCAACTAATGATGGGTCGATTGATAACCCTTTGGCAGCCATCTTTTGCATAGCTAAGGCATCTTTTTGCCCTTGAACACCAGTACAGGAATTCGCAATTCCACTATTCATGATCAATGCCTGTAATTTGTGGCTTGTATTGATTGTCTCTTTTGTTAAGGCAGTTGGCGCCGCTTGAAATTGGTTAGTAGTATAAACACCAGCAGCCGAAGCAGGAGACTGTGAATATATCCATCCCATATCTTTTTTACCAGGTTTAATCCCGGCTGCTGTGGCATCGGAATAAAAACCTATGGGCCATTGAAAAATTTCTTCTGAAATTTTACTATCAATTTTTGTTTGCATATCAATCAACCTCTTTATCTCTTAACTTCACAGCAAGACTGGATCTAATTTCAAGCCTGCCGATTTGTCATAACCAAACATTTCATTAAAATTCTGAACTGCTTGACCGGCAGCTCCCTTTATCAAATTATCAATAACTGAAACGACAGTAACTGTTTGAGTAGTTTCATTAAAGACAGTTCCGACATCACAATAATTAGTACCAACAACTTCTTTAAGAACTGGTAGCTTATCATCAAAAAAACGAATGAATTGTTTATCTTGATAAGTTTTTTTATAAGCACCAGTGATTTGTTCACTATCAATGCCAGGTTTTACTTTAGCGTAGATGGTAGCCATAATTCCTCGAGTAACCGGCAACAACGTAGTCATGAATTCAATAAACGGAATTTTTGAATTCCATTGCTGTAATTGTTGAACAATTTCTGGGATGTGTTGATGCTGGTTTGCTTTATATATCTGCAAATTATCATTAGTGTTACTAAAGTGAGTACTTTCTGATAATTTTTTGCCAGCTCCTGATGTCCCTGATTTAGCATCAACTACGATGCTCTTTTCATCAACCAAACCTTCTATCACCAAAGGAGCCAAACCAATTAATGTAGGAGTGGCATAACAGCCAGGATTTGCAATGTAATGTGAACCCTTTGCATTGTTAAAGTCTGCTAAGCCATAATCCGCTTGCTTTAGATCATTAGCATCTGCAGGTGTTTTTTTGTACCATTTTGCGTAGCTTTTTGGATTTTTTAAGCGGAAGTCCCCTGACAAATCAATAACAGGAAAATTAGCATTGATAAATGGTTCTGCAATCTTTGAAGTAACCCCTGCTGAGGTAGCAAAGAAAACAACATCATTATTTTCCATAACTGAATGTGGATCATAAGGTAAAACCTGGCGGTCGTCATCGACAAAACTTTCAACCAATGATGACAACGCTGTAGGTTGTTCAATACTATGACTATAGATATTCACTTTATTGACATTAGGATGCTTTTTTAAAAGCTGATATAAAATCATTCCCGCGTATCCTGTAACTCCAACTAAAGCTGCTTGCAAATAACTTCACCTCGAAGAAATAATTGTTGTTGAAATTTGAAATTGTCAACATCATACAATGATCCAGTATAAAATGCAAGAATATTTGGTAATTATTCATTAATTAATTTACAAAACGGTTTTTTATACATTATTTTAATCAATATACAATTCACGAAATTCAAACGAGCTAATATTATAAGCAAAAACAAGGATTCCATTCTAGTTTTAATCAGCCCATTTCAAAAACCACTTTCTTATTTTAGTTATGAATTTCTACTATAATAGGCGTAAACTATCTGTTGTAGTTTTTTATTGAAACAGAAGGGAGCTTTTGGGATGTTAAAGATAGCACGGGGAAGAATTTCGTATCTGGCAGTGCTTGGAGCAGTCTTGTTCATGGTTATTCAAGTTATTGCTAGTCTTTATCTTCCAAACTTGACGTCAGATATCGTCAATAATGGGGTTGCAAAAGGAGATATTAGTTATATCTGGCAAGTTGGAATAAAGATGGCAGCTTTTTCTTTAATCAGCATTTTGGCCGCTGTATGTAATGTTTTCTTGGCCTCAACAACTTCTCAGACATTAGGGAAGAATTTGCGAAGTGATATCTACCGAAAAGTTATCAATTTTTCAAATGATGAATATAATCAAATTGCTACCTCTTCTTTAATTACCAGAACAACTAACGATGTTGTTCAAATTCAAAACGTCGCAATCATTATGTTACGCATGATGCTTATGGCACCAATTATGTTGGTTGGGGCAAGCTTTTTGGCGTACACGAAGGATCATCAATTAACAATGGTCTTTTTGGTTGTTTTACCAGTTTTAGCTATCTTTATTGGCATTCTGCTTTACTTTGCTGTGCCAATGTTTCGAGCAATGCAAACTAAAACTGATACCATTAATCGAATCTTTCGCGAAGGCTTAACCGGTGTGCGAGTTATCCGAGCATTTCGCCAAGACCAATTTGAACAAGATCGTTTTGAAGCAGCCAACCAAGACTATACTCAAAACGCCATTAACGTAAACGTCATCATGTCTTTGGCGTTTCCGGTAATGACCTTGATAATGAGTGGAACAAACATCGCAATAATTTGGTTTGGCGCAAAATTCATAAGTACTCAATCAATGCAAGTCGGCAATTTGATTGCTTTTATGACTTACGCAATGCAAATTTTAATGAGCTTTATGATGCTCTCAATGGTCTTTATCTTCATTCCAAGAGCTCAGGCTTCCGCAAAACGAATTCAACAAGTATTTGCTTTAAATTCAAGTATTAAAGTTGCTGACCATCCTAAACATCTTGCTAAAGAATCCTCCACACATACTATGGAATTTAATGATGTCTCCTTTAGATATTTAAACGCTGAGCAACCAGCTTTGGATAAGGTGAATTTCCAAGCGAAAAGTGGTCAAACCGTTGCAATTATTGGTGGAACCGGTTCTGGAAAAACAACTTTAGTTAATCTAATCCCTCGCTTTTATGATATTGAAGCCGGTGAAATTAGCCTTGATGGCATTAATCTAGCCGACCTTTCGCTCCACGACTTAAGAAAAGCCGTTTCACTAGTCCCCCAAAAAGCGACTTTGTTCTCGGGGACTCTAAGAAATAATATGAAATATGGCAAAGAAGATGCCACCGATGATGAAATCTGGCATGCCTTAGAAATTGCCAGAGCAAAAGACTTTGTCAAGGCTAATCCAGAGGGGTTGGATTTACACGTCGAGCCAGGCGGCGGCAACTTCTCTGGTGGTCAACGCCAACGACTGGCAATTGCCCGCGCTCTGGTGAAAAACGCAGCTGTATATATTTTCGATGATTCATTTTCTGCGCTTGATTTCAAAACTGATGCTCAACTTCGAGCTGAATTAAAACAGGATTCGCGAATTCAAAAAAGTATCACCATTATTGTTGCTCAAAGAATAGCGACAGTTGCCGATGCTGATTTAATTCTTGTCCTCGATAACGGCAAACTAGTTGGAAAAGGAACTCATGATGAGCTAAGAAAGAATAACCAGGTCTATAAAGAAATTATCAAGTCTCAGATTCGAACGGAGGCGGATAAATAATGGCTCAAAATAACTCAAATAAGGATTCGGAGTCAACTACCCCTACCCCCGCACCAAGAGGGCCTCGAGGCCATGGCCCAGGTTTAGTAGAAAAGCCAAAGAACTTTTGGAAAACCACAAAGCGTTTGATGGATTACATGTCTGATCGAATGGTTGGTTTAATATTTGTTTTGATCTTCGCCATTGTCAGTGTGATCTTTCAAATCAGAACACCAAAGATTTTAGGGCAAGCAACCACAGAAATATTTAAAGGGGTTATGAAGGGTTCAGCCGATCAAAAAGCCGGCATTAAAATTAATAACCTGCCAATCGATTTTCAAAAGATCGTCAATATCATTATTGTCGTGGCTTTAATGTACCTGGCTTCAGCAATCTTCAGTTACCTGCAGCAGTACATTATGACTTTAATCTCTCAAAGAACTGTGTATAAACTTCGCCGGCAAATGAAGGAAAAAATGCGTAAAGTACCAATCCTTTATTACGATACCCATAACAATGGGGATATCATGAGTCGTGCAGTTAATGACATGGATAACATTGCTAACACCCTTCAACAGAGTTTAACTCAAGCAGTCACAAGTACAGTCCAATTTTTTGGAACACTATTTATGATGCTAACAATAAGCTGGCAACTGACTCTTATTGCTTTAGTAACTATTCCAGTTAGTTTAATTATTGTTGGAATTGTTGCTCCTAGATCACAAAAGTTCTTTGCTGCTCAACAGAAAAGCCTTGGATTGTTGAACGACCAGGTTGAGGAAAATTATGCCGGCCAACAAGTTCTTAAAAGTTTTGACCGTGAAAAAGATACAATTAACAAATTCGAAGTCCAAAATGAAAAATATTATCAGTCCGCTTGGAAGGCTCAGTTTATTTCTGGTGTAATTATGCCTTTAATGATTTTTTTGAACAACATTGGTTACGTCTTCGTCGCTGTGCTTGGGGGTATTCAGGTGGCTCAAGGTAGTATCACTTTGGGAAATGTCCAAGCTTTTCTTCAATATACTAACCAGTTTTCCCAACCAATTTCACAATTAGCAAACTTAATGAACACCATTCAGTCAACAATTGCCTCAGCAGAACGAGTATTCGCGGTAATCGACGAACAAGAAATGAAAGATACCAATAAAAACCGGCCGATTGAAAACAATACTGATGACCAAATCACTTTTGAACACGTAAAATTTGGTTACAACCAAGAAGAAGGAACCTTACTCAAGGATTACACTCTTCACGTTAAAAAAGGCCAAGAAGTTGCCATTGTTGGACCAACTGGGGCCGGAAAAACAACGATCATTAACTTACTGGAAAGATTCTATGATATTCAAGGTGGCTCAATTAAATTAAACGGAAAAGATACCAGAGATATTAAAAGAGAGGACCTGCGATCTCATTTTGCAATGGTTCTCCAAGATACTTGGTTATTCACAGGAACAATCTATGACAACATTAAATATGGCCGAGAAAATGCCAGCCGAGATGAAATCATCGCCGCCGCAAAAGAGGCCCACGTCGACGACTTTGTTCGCAAGTTACCCGAAGGTTATGACACCATTTTGAATGAATCAGCTTCAAATATTTCTCAAGGGCAAAGACAGCTATTAACAATTGCCAGAGCATTTTTAGCCGATCCTGAAATATTAATTTTGGATGAAGCAACTAGTTCTGTTGATACTCGAACCGAAGTTCAAATTCAAAACGCCATGAACAAACTTTCAAAAGGCAGAACGAGTTTTGTGGTCGCTCATCGACTTTCAACTATTCAAAGTGCGGACAACATTATCGTAATGAACCATGGCTCAATTGTTGAAACTGGAACTCATAATGAATTGTTAAAGAAAAACGGCTTTTACGCGGATCTTTATAACAGTCAATTTAACGATAACGTGTCGTTTGATTAGGAGGCCGATAATGAAAAAAACAATTATTTTATCAACATTGATTGCTGCTTTTACTCTCAGCCTTGCTGGTTGTGGCAGATCAACGCTTTCCGTAGATAAAAGTAAGTATGCTCCCTCAGGGCTGACAGCCGTCGTCCAAGGAAAATCCAATCAAAAAGAAATTAATTACCAAATTCCGGGGCAAGCTAAACAAGCTCAAAAAGTTCAGAATGGAACTTTTAGTTTTATGGTGCCAGCAAAATTATTTAATCAAAACATAAAGGTAACTTCAGCAAATTTAAGTAAAAATGTTAAAGTTACTAGAGCCAAACCAATGATTAAGTATTCCAAACTCGCCAAAAATTACAATCAGGCCCTAATTGGCATGAATTTATCCAAATCTCAGCAAAGGGCTGCTTTGAATCTCAAAAAACAAGCAGCTGCTTTAAAAACCGCTCAACCTTCATTGGCATTGATGCAAAAAGCAGCCGTGCTTAAAAAGGAACAAGCCAATCTGACCTCAGCCATGAATAAAGCTAAAGCAAAAGTCTCAGATCAACTGCTGCCAACTAAAGCAACCAATGGTATCAAGAATTATGTAAACACAAATAGTCACACAATTCGGATCAATGTAGACAATGATCAGGTTATTGGAATAGCAACCATTCTGCCAATCCATGCCCTGAAAAATAAAAGTTTAGCCCAAAAGTTTATTGTTTCATTTTCAATTCTTGGCAGTGAACTAGGAGCTAATTCTAAAAAGGTCTTAAAAGAATTTCAAAATGAGACCAAAAGTGGCAACTCCAGCCAAACTACTATTAAAACAATTACTTCCAATAAAATAAAATACGACATTGGATTTTCAACTACTTCCCTGTATATTTACATTACTAGATAAAAAAGCAGGTTCTCAATATGAGAACCTGTTTTTTGTAATTTACATTTTATTATAATCAGCCTTAATTAGTTGATACAGTTGTGACATCGTGTACGCCTGACCAAAATATTTCGATCCGCAGCTAGCATAATAGCCAACAGGATCCGTATGATCAGAACCACCTAAAAACTTTGCTACAGCTGCGTGGGACCAAACCGTACCTTTACCGTCATAAGCAGCATCATTTGGCTTTAAATGATATTTCTTAAGCAAATAGGCAGCATAGTATGCAGTATTGGCAACTTCATGGGCAAATGCCGACTTTGAATGAACTTCAACTTGTTCAAACTGAAGAAATCGAGCATTACCAGGATACCCAACGCCCCAACATAAATAATTAGTATTCGCAATATTGATGATTCGACTTGCATCGACGAAAGAATGCACAAAAGCATTCTGATAATCTTTTTTCATATACGCTATTTCATTGTAAATTGTCGAATTAGGATTACCAGTTTCGTGAATAACGACTCCCTCAGGTTTGCCGTACCCATGACGGTAATTATACTTTGGAAATCCGTTCCAGACGGCACTGGTAACGTTAGCATGACTAATCTTATTTACAGAAATGTAATTGTTTACTTTAGAAGTTGCCGCAAAAACTGACGGGTTCGAGCATGTAAAAGCAAACACCAAACCCAAGAAACCTACCGCAGCGAGAAAAAAATATCTGCGAATATTTTTCATGGAATCCCCCCGTTATCGATACCATTTTTAAAAGTTCTATTTCCCATTATAGTCGATAAAAAGAGACTTGAAACATATTTAATCAACTCTATATTTCAAACATGAATCCCCTTGGGGTAATAGGCGTAGAGAACACCATCTGAGTGTTAGTGCGCCCAAACTTATGAAGTTTATTAATAAAATCATCAAGTTGATCAGATTCTTCAAAAGCAACTTTTAAAAGCATCGAGTAGGGCCCAGTAATACAGTTGCACTCTAAAACGTTTGGGATTGGCCGAATGTACGCATAAAATGCATCCTTTTGATTGGGATTGATATCAATCTGAACAAAAGCCTTGATTCGTAAATCAACCTTATCTAAATCAACTCGGGCGGAAAAGCTGGTAATTATGCCATCTTGTTTAAATTGCTGAAGCTTTTCATTGATTTCATCTTTAGAAATAAAGAGAACCTTACTTAACTTGTCTGTATCCAATCTGCCATCGGTTTGTAAAATGTTCAGCAACTTTTTGTCTGTTTGGTCCATTTTTAATCCTCCAAAAATTTAAAAGGTCTCTAACCCTTAGCTTGGTATGATTCTAAACCATTCAAATGCTTAAAAATTTCTTGCATTTTTAACTCAATCAGATTCAACTGGTCAGAATATCCTACCAAACTATTACTATACTGGTCAACGATACTTCTATCAATATCAGTTTTGTATCTAAGCTGATGTTCCAAACTTGCCCACATTTCCATTCCGACAGTTCTGATTTGAACTTCAACTATTGCATCCCGGGCTCCTTCTGCTTCAAAAACCGGAACAGAAACAATAAGATGAAGGCTCCTGTACCCACTAGTTTTTGGATGAGCAACGTAATTCTTTCTTCTTATCAGTGTTATATCTGATTGATTAACCAATGAATCCTCAATCCGAAAAATGTCGTCAATGTAATTTGTAATTACCCGAATGCCAGCAACATCAAAAATATGATCTTTGATACTTTGAGAAGTTAGTGGCAATTTCTTTCTTCTTAATTTGCCCACTAAACTAGGAAAAGCTTTCATTCGTTCCTCCATATAATGAATTGGATTATGGGAATATTTAAACTGAAACTCAGCGTCCAGGTTCTCTAATTTGGTTCCAACTTCATTAGCTCCTGCCTGACATAATTGATAAATATCTGCAACTCTTTTTAACTCCTCCATTTGATTTTTATCAATTGGAAAATGCTCCTCAAGCTGTTTTTCAATATCTTTCATATCCATAAAGTTAGTTCTTTCAAGTATCATTAAATTCTCCTTAAATTAAGCCATCATTTTGTTGCTTAGATGATGAATCAGACCGAACCCAACCACAATTGCGACCACTGCTACGCCTAGAATAATCGCTAAAGTAACTGGCCAACTTCCAGAAGTTGAGCGCACAATTCCAAAAATTGTCGGGCCAGCACTGGCAATCAAGTAGCCCACTGATTGGGTAAACCCACCTACCATTCCAGCATCTTGAGCAGAATCAGAAATAACTGTGATCAAACTAAGAACCAATGTAAAAATAGAGGAAGTAGTAATTCCGGCAATTATACAGGCAATCGTCAAGATCCAAAACGGAGCTTCATTAATAATTAAAGTGCCAATCCCAATTAAGTAGCCTGCACATAGGCCAGCCATCACCATCCGCATGCTGCTGGCTTTAGAAGTCGCTCGAGGAACAATATAAGAAAATGGTACTCCAGCAATTTGAAATACGGCAAACAAAATTCCAGCAGTCGATGCGGTCATTCCATGACTAACCAAAACGTTAGGTAACCAGGCAACCACCGTATAGAATACCCCAGATTGACAGCCCATAAAAATTGCCAAAAACCAAACTTCCGGGCGCCGCCATACTTTTCGTTTGGGAACTGATTTTAGATCTTTGCTTTGTCTTATTGGGACTTTTCGTTTCCCATTTTTAGGTAAAAATAGCCAACCAATAAAAGCCAGAATTGCGGGGACAGATAACAACTGAACCATAAATTCCCACCCAAACTGAGTAGCAATTGGAACAACAATTGCTCCGGCTATGGCTGAACATAAATTCATTGCAGCACTATATAATCCGTTCAATCGGGTAGAACTTTCAGGATGCCACTCAACAATAATTGTTGGCATCAAAACATTAATCACAGCAATTGAGGCACCAACAAGAACGGTCCCAACAATCATTGCTGAATTAGTGTACACTCTAAGGATATTCGCTGTAGTTAGACAAATCAAAGCAATTTGCAATGATAAACCAGTGCCAATTTTAGTAATTATCCTTCCGGCCAAAACTGACAAAAAACCAAAACAAAGAACCGGAATAGTCGTCAACGCCCCCATTTGAGCCGTCGATAAATTAAAAGTTTTAGCAATCATGCTGATAATCGGTGGAATCGAAGTAATTGCTATCCGCATATTTGCAGCTAGTAGGAATATTTCAATATTAAAAAATAAACTTGGTCTGTTGGTATTCTTCATATAATCTAATCCCTTAATTAGTTTCCATTATTCTTCCAGGTAAAAATAAGAAAGTAGTTCAAAAAGAACCACTTTCTAACTAAAATACCTTATTTGTGAGATTGAGCGAACTTACTCAGACCAGCCACCAAACGATTTAACCCATCCTTTAATTCAGTGCTTGGACAAGCAATGTTCATTCTCAAGAAGTAATTGCCATCGCCCCGATAAACATCTCCTGATGAAAGATACAAACCGGTTTCTTGGCGGATATATTGCTCCAACTCTTTTGAATTATCTGTCAGCGCCGAAACATCCAGCCATAACAAATATGTTGCTTCGCTTGGCACCAACTTAACATATGGATTGTCTTTAAGCTTTTGTTCCACTGCTTGATAGTTGGAAAGTAATTTTGCTTTAAGATGTTTAAGCCAGTCAGCTCCATATTCGTATGCTGCAATTGTTCCAGGAATAGCTGCCAAATTGGGCTCACCAAGTTCATCGTTATTAATACCACGAGAAACTTGAGCCCGCAAATTATCGTTAGGAACAATCGCCGTGGCAGCATGTAAAGCTGCAACATTGAATGTCTTACTTGGAGAAACGCAAACAATTAAATCATCAATTAAATCCTCATCCAAAGAAAATGCCGGCGTATATTTCTCATCGTGAAAAGTCAGATCACCGTGAATTTCATCACTTAAAAGAATAACATGATGCTTTTTACATAACTGAGCAATCTTAGATAATTCATACCTACTCCAAATCTTTCCGACTGGATTAGCTGGATTACATAAAATCATTAACGTTGAAAGTGGTTGGGCTAATTTATCCTCTAAATCACCGAAATCGATCGAATATGAAAGGCTTTTTTTATCATAAACTAAATCACTGGACAAAACATGGCGCCCATTATTTTCGATTGAATGGTAAAAAATATCATAAACTGGCGATTGAACAACCACGTTATCTCCTTGATTGGTTACTCTTCTAACCACTGAAGATATTGTTGGGACAACGCCGGTAGTTAAAATCATCCAATCTGGATTTGGCCGAAAGTTATGTTGGGATTCATACCAATCTGCCACAGCGTTAAAGTAATTTTCGTGAGGTTCTTCATAGCCAAAGACCCCATTTTGAACCTTTTGCTCTAGAGCGTTGATAATTTCAGGGGCAGTTTTAAAATCCATATCCGCTACCCACATTGGTAGTTCATTAGCTTTAACATCCCACTTAACAGAATCAGTACCACGACGGTTTAAAACAGTATCAAAATCGTATCTCATAATTTAATACCCCTTAAGAATTAAATACTTTTATCTTCAGTAATGATAGTTGTCTTGGAAGGATCGATTTTATCTTTTTCTAGAATGATTTTACCGATAGACTTTGCTTTAATTGTTCCGCTAATGGAGTTCTTTACGCTCATAATGTCGGAATTAATTGAAGCATCGATATTGGAACAATACTCAAAAGCCAAATCAGTTCTGAGCAAATTACAATTTTTAAGTTTGATATTATCCATGTAACAAAAGCCCTGATCACTTTCAACGGTGCAGTTAATTAAGGTAATATTCTTGGAATTCCAACCAAAATATTCACCATTAATAGTCGAATTATAAATTGTGACGTTCTCACAGTTCCAAAAAGCGTCTTTGGTAACAAGCATCGAATCGTGAACTTCGATGTTCTTAGCTCCATCAAAAGCGTAATTACCAATTAGATTTAAATTATTAATTTTTAAGTTACTACTATTCATCCCAAAATATTGGCCACTGGCCTGGACATGATCCAACACTACATTATCGCAAGTCCAAAGAGTTTCTTTAGCACTTGACATATGGACATGACGTAAAGTAATGTCTGAACATCTTCTAAAGTTTTTTCCGGCTTGAATAGCACAGTTTTCAAACAAAAGATCGTGAGTATACCAAACCCCAGCATGAGCAACGGTTTCAAAAACCGAATCCTTCATAGTAATGTGTTTACTGTACCAAAGCGGATATTTCCACTTAAAAATGGTGCTTTCAATATTTATATTTTGGCTTTCTTTTAAAGGAGATTCTCCTTGCCCAAAAGTAGTGTTTTTAATATTAGCATCGTGAAGTCCAAATAAGGGTCTTTCACCCTCAAAGAACTGGTTAGCAATTTCTTTAGTCAATTTTTAAAGCTCCTAACACTTTTAAACTAGGTATTTCGCGCTTTCGCGAAAAGATAACTACTCATCTAATTATACTCTTTATCTATTTTTTGGATTGTGCAAAATCAAAAAGAGCGGAAATTGAGCCGCTTAACA
>DIDF01000027.1:10414-15487 GCA_002418005.1 Lactobacillaceae bacterium UBA5807 | reverse complement strand
GCTATCGTGAATCTCACCCTGCTAGGTATGGAAGTTATGGTAAAAAATATGATAGCTGGATTGTTATTTATCAGCTAGATCATAATGAATTAGTTTTGTTGTTGGTAGCCACTGGGTCTCATGAAATATTGAATCAATAGCTGAATTTGGGCGTCTTTTTATTTGAAATAAGCATAAACAACCCCCGATATCTACATCATAGATATTGGGGGTTATTCTTTCAACATTTTCGAGGGGTTATTTTTGAAAATGGACCCTGAAATTTTCTTTAGTGAATGAATTGTGCAGTTAAGTTATGACTGTTTGTCTAAAATTTAAATTGGTAGTTGTTAATTCGCTGTAAATATTGTTGACGTTTAGCTAAAGTTGAATGAGTAACATTACCAAAGTTAATCCAAGTGCCTTGTTTAACGCCTAGTTGCCGCAATGTTTTAGAAATAAATATTTTTTTATAGAGTTGCCCATGAATAGCTTGAAATAAATTGTTGGTGAAGTGGACGTTGTTAAAACATAAGCATGAGTTAAATTAGTTAAGCAACCATGTATACCCATTTTAGAGACAGTATGTGAAAGGCCTTCTCCTTCTTTCATAACTTTATCAATAAAACCTTTTAACATTCCAGGAATGCTATTCCACCAAATTGGGGTAATAATAATAACACCTTGCGCCTTTTTTAGAAGGTTTAAATACTTTTCTACCAAGGGATCATGGGTTTCTCCTGTATGGAATAAACGTAATTCTTCTAAGTCATAGATAGGCCGGAATTTTTCCTGGTAAAGATCAATTATAGTATATTGGATCTGTTTTTGTGATAAGTTATTTTCCACAGCTTGTAAAATAGCGTGATTAAGACTTTTTTGGTAAGGATGGCAATAAATGATTAGAAAGCTATTCATGACTGACTCCTTTACTGAATTCAGTTAATGTTTGTTCGATTAAATTTTCTTCTTTTGGTACCACTTGGTTTTTGATCAATATTGCGTACCCTTGAATGAAAGACCAAATTTGGACAAAGAGGACTTTATTAGAGAGCTGTAACTGTTCTTGTGCAATAAATTTGTTTACTAAGTCTGTAGTCAAGCCTAATAATTTAAAAGTCTCTTGGGTATTGCCATAAATGGAATAGGTATCTATTACCTCAGGGTTGAAAAATATAAAGTCAGCTAGGCGAGGTTCATCTATAAAGAAGTCGATTAAACTACTTCCCAAAAGGCATAGTGCTTTCTTGGGGCTTTTTTCGTATCTATAAGTTTTGGGGTAAATATTTTCATATAACGATTGGGAAACCTGTTGAGAAACGGCTAAAAACAGGGCCTTTTTGTTTTTAAAATGTTTATAAAAAGAACCAGTAGTTAAATCTAATGTTTGAACCAGATTTCGAATAGAAAAATTTTGAATATCCTCATAACGAATTTTTTGAATTGCGGTTGTAATTATTTTTTCCTTTGTATTATTAGTATTCATAAATGCCTCCTGCTCAAAGGGTAGCATCGTTATCTTTTAGAATCAAGCTTACATAAAAAAAGAAGCCACAACTTTTTAAGTTGTGGCACTGCCATTCTTCTATTATTCCTGTTACAGGGTCTAATTTGGAAACTCCAAATGAACATCTATAAATCTAGTTACATCACGAAATTAAAAACGGCCACTAGAGTATACCCTATTGGCTGTTTTTAATCCACTATCAATGGCTTTTTAAATTAGGGCCTAGTACTTTTGGAATGGAAATACTTTCCAACACCAAAAATTCTAGACCCGATAAAATTAGTGATTTCCTGATAATTTAATGGGATATTGGTGGTGTTAATATGAGGAATCATGGTCAATATCTGATTATGATCAATAGGTATCATACCAACGTAGAAGTTGTTTAAATCAATAACGGTCAAAGAATTAGGAACACGCAGTTTAAGCGCTTCTTGGGCTAAAGCTTTCATATTATAGGCATTATTATCAGATATTAAAGTAATATCATTGCCTTCACAAAGGTAGAAATCTGCTGAAGCAACATTACCAAGTAGCTGAAAAGTTGACTGATTCATGATATCTCCCTGACTATTTACAAAAAAGTGCTTTATTTTGCAGAATTAGGCATGTCACTTTGTTCTACAAGTATATAATTAAAAGGTTGGGCGTTATATCTTTTATTAATTGTATAGTTTCCATCACTTATACCTCCCCATCACAATGTCCTTAACTTCCTGCAAGTAATCGTCAGTATATTCAGGAACAAGCAGCTGACCATCGATTGCATCCAGCATCACTTTTTCTTTATCTTTTAGTTTCTTGTAAACTATCCTGTCGATAAAGCCCATATGTGCAACATCGCCCTTGGTCATCAAATAGTAGTACCTTGTGTATTGATTAGCTGGTAGTCCCAGACGGTTAATCCGATCTCGGGACTGCAACATGAAGGTCAAATTAAAGTTGTATTCGAAGTAAACCGCGTCGTGTACAGTTTGATGCAACGAAATGGATTCCCCTAAAGTGTTAGGATTCGATACCAGTACTTGTGCATCACCGGTCCGGAAATTATTAATCATTCCTTCTCGATCCTGTTTTGGTGTCGCTCCATAAACCAAGGTAGTTTTAATGCCCATGCCATTAAGAGTATCAGTAATCTTTTGCATGGTACCGACAAACATCCCCCACACCAGGACCTTTTTGCCTTGACTGACCAGCTTATCAATCAGATCAATGCCCATTTCAAACTTAGGCGCCTCTATCTTAGTTAAATCATATTTCTTATAAGCTTCTCCGCTACTGGAATTCTCTTTTTCAACCGTGGCTGTCTGTTTATCCCACACTCCAGAATCAGCATCTACCAGTCCTAGTTCTTTATAGTTGATGTTAGTGCTCAGCAACTCCGGGTTTGTCGAAGCCTGAAGTAACCTGATAAAGGTCGCCAATGTTCCGTTTTCATTTTCATAAATTGCCTGTGCCAGCAGCTCCTGATTTTTTGATGGAGCTACTTCTTTAATAATATCTGGATCCGGTTTAGGAACCTGAAGATCCTGCTTGTTGGTCCGCCAGAAAAATGGTGATAACTTCTTATTAACATCTTCTGGATCAATATTATTAAGAGTAGTCAGATCCCAGGCAAAGAATGAAGAGTATTCATCAGGATACATTAAATGCAAGAAATTATAAATATCTCTAAAACCATTTGGAATCGGTGTTCCTGTTAACATATATCGATAATGTGGTGCCCTACTGAGACTGAGAGCAGCTTTAGCTCGCTGGCCACCGACGCCTTTAACCCGGTGAACCTCATCAAAGACCAGCATCGTTTTCGAGTCCAACAAGTCATTGATGATATTTAACTTGCTCTGCAAGGCTTCGTAGTTGATCGTGATCACATCTGCCTTAATCCAATCATGCTTAATGGCTCCGACATTATTGTTGTACTTTTTGTCCCGCATATTGAGATAATGAAGTTCTCGCTTCGGCCCAAAGACCTCTTGAAATTCTGTCCGCCACGCAGCAAAAGCATTCAATGGAGAAACGACTAACAGCTTATCAACTTCATTAACTCTAGGACTAGATAAGTAAGCAAAAGTGCCATACATCATAGCAGTTTTGCCAGCACCTGGCACCGAAAAGTTAGCAGCTCGCTTCATGATAGTCATGAAGAAGCTGGCCTTTTCTTGTTCAGGCTTTAATGGCCGGGTAATTTCTTGACTGACAATCGCCCTAAAATTGTCAAACTCTTGCTGCCAACGAGGATCGCCCTCTTTAATTGTTAACCCCGCTTGGCTTTGCTCTTTAATGTAGTATTGACGTTGCTGCACAAACTGATTGAATTTGCTACTTGTTTTGACTTCTGGTAATCCTTTTCGTTTTAGTCGCCGATTAAGCTTTTTAACTAATTCCAGCAGCTGAATATAAGTCAAATCTTCCTTAAAAGTACGTTGCTCAGGATCCTTAAAATATGGAGCAAAAATAGCTAATCCGCGTTGGGCAACCTTGGTTTCCAGTGTATGGTGATCATCATCTACCAGCTGAAACAAGCCGTCATCATTCTTGATAATGATTGGATTATCTGATTTCATCCCCATACTTGCTGAACAACTCCTTACTCAATTGGTTTAGGTCACGCATATATTTCTGCAGTTCCTTTAGTTGATCTTCACTAACCTCGTTGTAACGAAGACTCCCAATCAGGCCACCTCTTCATTTAAGTCGTGGTAGTACTTCACATTCTGCTTTATATTGCGAATGAACTTATCTACAGACTCACTATTACGGGCATTTCGCATATAGGTGTCAAAGGTATCACCAAGCTCTTCAACGGTCTCGTTTTCATCCGTCAAACTCTGCATCAGATCAGAGGTAGTGTGAATTTCCTCGTCCTGAAGTGATTCTGAAAGATCATCAACCATGTCAGCTACATCATCATTGAAATCTTCATTGTCAACACTATTAACGATATTTTTACCGTATTCACGAATATGAGTCCTGGCTGTATTACCACTAACGCCAACATGAATTTGATAAAGAATCACGCCAAAATATGAATTCATCGTTTCATTCTTGTGAATTTGAGATTCAGGATCGTCGCCAAAATTCTTAGATAACGATTTACTCATTTCATAGAAAAGTGACCACACTTTACTTTCCTTGATAATGTTGAAATTATTCTCTGAAGCACCAATAAATTCCAGAAACTTCTTCATATAGACCGCACCATCATAATATTTTTTAACTTCTGTTGGTCGCATATGAGAATCAGCTGCGTAATCGGCCTGAGTCATAATTGGGTCATCACCGATAGTGGTTTGGTAAATATCCACAGCCAGATCAACTGGATCATAATCTTGGCGCTCTTCAACACCCATCTGAATGGCTAACTCTAGCTTTTTGATCTTAGCACGCTCAGTAGTGTTACCATATGAAAACGGCAAAACAACAGCTTCAAAATATACTGTCCTGCCAGTAGATTGACGAATATTACGTAATGCCGTATAGCGACGATTGCCATCTACAATCCGTCCGTCATCCAGTACGTACCCATAAACTTGCTGACCAGACTCTTGTATCGATTTTTCTGTCCGCTTCAAGGCTGATGAATT
>DIDF01000027.1:0-10387 GCA_002418005.1 Lactobacillaceae bacterium UBA5807 | reverse complement strand
CGACCATTTTTGTCATTGTAATAGACATATTCTAGTGGAATCTTGTAAACATCCAGCGTTTCAGAGCTAACCCCATCAACCTTAATCGGTAACTTGGGCTTGGCACCAGTTTTCTCTAACTTTCCTTCTTTAGCTAATTCGATTAGCGACAACATTTTAGTTCAACTCCCCATTCTCTAATTTATTGATCAAATCATGCACTTCTTGCTCACTAGTAGCCATCTGATAGTAAACCCCAGATTCCTTTAAATGATCAAAGTACTTTTGTTGAATAATCCGGATTTCTTCATCACCTAAACGCATGTTTTCAGCTTTAGTTTCAATCACCAAATAGATCGGCTTACTACCATGCTCAATCTTAAAAATAAAGTCCGGTGTCGTCGTCCCGTTATCGAAACGTGGAATTTTGATTGCTTTCTTTGGTAGCTTGCCAAAGACACTGATCTTAGGTCCATATGAGCGCTGCAAAATTTTCAATTCTGGATCCGCACTGTCATAACGCAGTGGTGGTCGATCATATAAGTATTTTTCATCAGAATTCGAATTTGACTGATATACGCCCAGAACACTAGCAGGAATCGAATCTACAAATTCATGTTTCTCGGCATTATAAATCGAGGTAGAGGCTGAAAACTTCAAAGGTTCATAACTATAAGAAGTTTTGATTCGTTCGTTAAATTGATTGTTAAATGTTCGTATTAAGTTCCCCAGTGTCTTTTCATTGATATAGTTGGTATTGTTCCTTAACCTCTTAATTACTTTAATCATCAGGCTATTCAACAAGTTAACTGACAAGTCAGTTTGCTTAGCCAAAATTTTGAGAAACTTACCATATTTCATAGTTAAATATTCAGTACTATAGTCCGCTTGTGTCTCTTTGACAATAGCATTACCGCTAGTAGTATCAACCTCTTGATGAACCATTTGCGGACGTTGCAAAACAAAAATCTTATTATCGCTATCGTTAAATACGTTCCAAGCCACCGTTTCAGCATCCTTGTTCACTGACGGATCAAACCTAATCATTTGACGTTTAGCTAACTGCAACCACAAATTCTTCAGTTGCTGCCAGTTCTGCTTGCGCAGCTTAACCACAGTATTATCCTTAGAATTCTTGTCACGAACTTTACCCTGAGCAACTCTCGTCTGTTGTTCAAGTTCAGGATAAAGTTGACATAAGACATCATAGCCAGACATGTTTTGACCATCAAGTTTAACTTCGTCCTTAAACTTATTAGAACGGGTAATCACATTATGATCATCCAAATCATCAAGCAACTGATCCTCATCAAATTTAGGGTCAGTTTTTTGTTTGGCTTCCACAATCAACTTGATCATGTCATCAGTCAGCTCTTCTTGGTTTAGCTTAATTGGTGAATCATCATTAATTTCACCCACTAACTTTTGAGCAAAATCTCGTTCATCATAACCAATTAAGAAAGACAATCGACTCTGCCACTCATCCTGATTCAGGCGGTGACCTGTTTCATCAACTGGCAACCGCAAACCACGACCAACTTCTTGAATTTTGCTAATTTCAGATCCAGAAGTTCGTAGCTTAGCGATAGTAAAGACGTTCGGATTGTCCCAACCTTCACGCAGCGTCCATTTAGAAAACAGAAAACGGCGGGTTAACCAGTTACCATCTTTATCCTTAAAGCTGAGCAGTTTTTCCTTATTACTTAGGATATCTTCAACTTCAGCCTGAATGTCGGCATCAGAACTGCCTCGATCTTCACTGAAGTAACCGGCATAAACATCCTGATGTTCTGACTGCAAACTCTTCAAGGTAGCCTGTAAGAAGGAGCGGTACTCTTTTTCCCGATCATCAATCGCCAATTCAAAACGATCAATTATTTTTTTTAGTTTCTTGGTTAAAATATCCTCAAAGTGCTGAGCAAGCCAACCCTTACCACTGTTTTCGCCACGGAAGCTGGAAATACTATCAATAAAGAATAAGGATAGAGTCTTAATCTTTGGAGCATTCTGCCCTGAATTTAAACGTAGGAAGTTTTCTTCCTCAGCCTTAAAGTGGCAATCTAATGCCTGTGAGATAATTTCATCCTGATAGTTTTCCGCAAAGGTACCAGGGATCAATTTCATATCTTTGGATAAAGCCAAACCATTAGAAAGTTCCCGGTCAGTCCCACCAGCGTAAGTAATATTGCCTTCAAAGCCAGCATCCACATCAACCAGATTTTCACCTACGTTTAATGGATAGTCTTTGCCACCCTTGGTCAAAACTAATTCTTTAGCTTTGACTTGCTTAACTTTATACCAGTTATTTGCCTGTTCTTCTGGCATATCAGGATAATCAATATCGATACCCTTAACCAGGCCTTGGTTAAAACTGTCCACGGCGTCCAAGTTAAATTGAGGTTCACCACGATAGTAATCAACCTTAGTGACTTTGTTCTTACCCCGACCAGTAGTCGTTTCTGGAAAAGTAGCACCAAAGCGGACAATTAATTGAGGGTTCATCTCTTCGATATCTTCGTAGTACTTTTTTCCTCGTGGAAAGCGTTGTGGCTCATCAATAATTACTACTGGCCGAGTGGCGGCAATAGCTTTAATGGGTGAAGTTTCACCACCGAGTAAAGTTTGATCGTAGTCATCACGATGCATGGATTTAGAGTGGAGCATCCCTTGGTTAACTAACAATACTTCAATTTGATTTGCATTCTGCCGCGTTGCTTCAACAAATTCAGACAGTTGCGCTGGGAAATTGCGCCGTCCTGAACGAGCACTAAAATCACCTGCGTTAATCACGTTTAATTGAATACGGGTGTTTTCATAAAATTCACTAAAGTGCTGCTTGGCATAGTCACTACTGATGAAACTGCGAGTTCCTTCCTTAATGCTGGGGCTTGGTACCGCAATGACAAATTTAAAAAGGCCATACTTTTGATGCATTTCATACATCATCCGGGTGTAGACATAGGTTTTCCCAGTACCCGTCTCCATTTTGATATCAATGTTAGCTTTGTCATTATAACGATAATTAATCAATGGATTGGCGTAGATGTAATTAGCATCAGGATCATGGCTCATAGTGTCCATGCCAGGAAATGCCTTGCCGATTGCCGTCAAAGCGTCAGTTTGATGCTGTAAAGTTTCTAGTTTAATCTTCATGGCTTAGTACCTCTTGATTAAAGTGACTTTACTATCTAACTGTTTCAAACCACTTTCCAGTTCACGTAGTTCTGCCACGTTAAAGGAGTAACCGAAGATAACCACGCTTTGGACTTCCAATTGGTGAGTACCGAGTTGATTGAGTAACTCTTTAGTTTGTTCTGCTCCCCATCCTTCATTAATTAGGTAGAGACGATTATCTTCAACTTTGTGGGCCGAGTAATTGTTAAACATAACTTCCTCAACGTCAGCATCAAAGGAATACCCATCTTTGGCTAGCCAAGTGGTTAGAATGGTTGCCTCACCAGTAGCATTTCCAGTAATGCCCAAACTATTACTTGAAAAGCCATCGACCATATTGGTAAATAAGTCAGTGCCGTTGGGATCAAAATTTTCAATATTTTCAAGCGTTTGCTTAGTTGGCTTTACTACACGATAATGTTTAAAACTGCCATCAAAATTTTCAGGTAATGTCAATTCATTGTCTTGCTTAATTTTCTTAGCAGCACGACGGATTCTTTCTTGGGCTATCTCATCAATACTCATAAAACCATCCTGAAAAGCAGCTTTGCCCCCCTTAGTTGGAATTTTATTTCCATCTTTGTTCATATGGTACGTTTTTTCAGGTAATTGAACCATAATAAACTTTCGGTGGCCACCATCTTCAATATTTTGTTGCATCACTGCTTCAGCAGTAGTTGCAGAACCCGCAAAAAAATCCATAATGGTTGAATCTTGATCAGAATAAAGCTGAATTGCACGTTGAATTAACTTGACTGGTTTAGGATAAGAAAAGTATTTTCTGCCCCCCATCAACGCTTGTAAATCTTGCGTAGCCGATTGACTATGACCAACATCTTGATATTTCCAAATTGTCATCGGTGTAATGCCGGTCTTATGCAACTCAGATTTAAATCTTTTAATTCTTGGAACTCCGTTACCATCACTACCAAACCAGATACGATTATCTACGAGTCTCTCGCGAAAGGCCTTTTGCGAGAGCCTCCAGCTCCTACCTACTGGAGGCTCAACTACTCTTCCTGAAGGAGTCGTAATTGGATAAATGTTTTCTGAGATTGCTGGACCTACTGAAAGATTATCCGATTGCCATATGCCTCGATGATCGTTATCTGGGTTCTGATAACGATCATCAGCCACATTAGTCCTTGGTATACCATTTGTTTCAATAATGTTCGTATCACGCCCATAAACTAACATATAATCATGACTGGGAGAAAAATTCTTTTTTAGGTTAATCGGTGCATATGCTCTTTCCCAAACAACTTGAGCAAGGAAATTATTTTCGCCAAAAATTTCATCGCATATTTCTTTTAAGTTACTAGCTTCATTATCATCAATAGAGATAAAGATAACACCATCACGTTTGAGCAAATGTTTAGCTAGCTCTAAACGAGGATACATGAACGTTAGCCAAGCTGAATGACTTGATTTGCCTTGAATACTTTTTAATCGTGATAACTGATCATCATCAAGTCCAAACATTGTTTCAAGCTGATGATCTGAATACTCAAAGTTATCTGGATAAACAAAATCATCCTGACCAGTATTGTATGGAGGATCAATATAGATTACATCAATCTTATTTACATATGCAGATTGTAAATGCCTTAACACTTCAAGGTTATCCCCACTAAAAAATAAGTTTTGACTATTTGCCCCCTCTCCTTTATTTTGATCTTCATTAGGTACAATGACTGTCGTTGGCATTTCGCCAGCTTGACGACGAGCATAGTCCTTACCAATGAAGTCCAATTGATAACCATCCTTTAATTCGTTGATATTGTATTCTTGTAATTCAGACTTAAATTTATCTAAATTAAAATTGCCTTCTTTACTAAAAAATTCCGGTAGCTTGTCTTTTAACTGCTTAAGGAATGCTGAATTAGGTTGAATTGTTTCATTAAATTTTTGATTATCTCTTATCATTTTGCTTACTCCTTATTTTCACCAAAAATGCCACCAACTATTATTGACTTTATTTTTATGTATTCTCTTTTGCTTTTCGTAATCGACAACATGATTTTTTCTTACTTGTCATTTTTTGCTTAAGTATCATTCAATCAAACTATCCAATCAGTGAAATTATCCCACTATTAAGGGTTGTCGGTAATTTATCATTTCCAACATTAATGACTGAATATCACATAAACGTTGCAACTATCCAATATATTACAACTATAAATTTATTGGTTGTTACTTTTATCATTCCGATTGATAATTATTTACTTCCAGTATTATCTTTTCCTTTTTTATAGGGGCCATTTCGGTCAGAACTGGGAATTTTTTAGCTAAAGATAGCAACAATCCTCTAGAAACTGACCGGTAGGTATAGCCCGCTCACCTTCTAGGAAAAAGCACACATCTATCCCAATTTTTGTCAAAGTCAGAACTTAAATAAACTGATACCCTGTAAAACGTTATTTTTTTACAAAGTAAATGCAAAATCAAAAAGCGATAAGTTATCATTTTTTGTATCTATTCAGCTAACAGATGTAAGTCGCTACTGTTATGTAGACTACAAATAGCCCTTGATTGCTCAGAGGTTTAGGCAACGGACCTGTTAGATCAGAGCGGATCACTACTTTGATACAAAAAAAGAATCACCCGTTCAGTGATTCATAATAATTTGAATTTAAACTGTTAAATTCAAATTATATATACAATATATTCCATACAATATATTCCATACAATATGCTTACTAATATGGTAATGACTAACTTTATCCTTTTAGTCTTGCGTCACGTTTTTCCAAAGTCTTGATTTGAAAGTCAATTTCTTTCCTTGAATCCGCATCTAATTGCTCCCTGAATGACTGGAACAGCAAATCTATGGCATCTTTTTGACTCTCTGTATAACCTAGTACGTTCATTGCCATTAATTTATTACGTGCATGATTTGTGATCTTCAAATTTGTATCAAACGTGACTGTCTTAGGCTTTTTCTCTTGTAATTCTTCTAAACTAGCAGTGTTCTTTGGTTGCAAGTCTTTAGTATTGCGGTTGCTCTTGATCAAATTCATTTCTTAACTCCTATTCTATCCAAAATTTCATTTGTGACTTGCTTGTAAACAGTAAAAACTTGTTTGTCCCATTTCGATTTAAAAGTGATTCCAGTAATTCCGTATCGTTTTAATCTTTGCATTGAGTGGATAGCTGTAGGCAGAATGTTCTCACTACCGAAATATTTAATAGCATTATTAACTGTTGTCTCATCCACTGGTGCTCCTGCTTGGATCAGCACGGTTAGAATGCCAATCACATCAAGTCTTGGTGCTTTGTAAGTGTTAACGATGTCATGTTGAATGTAATCGATGAATGCTGTAGCGCCATCAAATGATTGTTGTTGAGTTTGCATGACGACTAAGCACCAATCAGAAGCATATAAAGCCGTATCAGTAATCAAGCTGATTGTTGGTGGTATATCGATAATGACGAAATCATATTTTTCAGCGACTGGCTGAATTAATGTACTAAGGTACTTTACTCTGTCTGCATAGTCAGAAAACATCTTTTCCATGAATCGTGGGAAAAGCGAAAAATCTGGTGCTGATCCCATTAGATCAAGATTTTCCGTAATGTTGACGATTGACTTCGTTAAATCTTTTTCCTGAATCGCCACCATTAGTGATGAATCAAAGTGAGCTAATTCATCATTGATATTGGCTTTAGTTTTTAGCATGATATTGGTTGCATTTGCTTGAGGATCTAAATCCATTAGTAGCGTTTTATACTTTCGATTGGATAATTCATAAGCGACTTGAGTCGCGTTTGTCGTCTTACCTACTCCGCCCTTGAAATTTCCAAAAGTAATAATTTGCACCATTTTTATATCCTCCTTAATTTAAGAGACGAAGCATATACTAGTCTAGTAGTGCAATAGTCTAGTAGGCTATTAGTGCTTAACTTCTATATTTTATATACCCCTTCAATACCTATTAAATCACGACTGTTTGTATAGTGCAATAGTCTTTTTGTGCAGTAGTGTTATTGTGCAATAGCTTTCTAGCCCTATAGTTTTTTAGTGCTATAGTGCAGTAGTGCTTATAAAACATATGGTTTACTTTTTGGAAAAATGATGTATCATGAAGTTAATCGAAATGAGTGTACGAGGGGTATCCCTACTATCGTTTTATAGCAGAGGAATCGTATCAGCTATTTTTGCATACTGCTTCGAGAAAAAAGCATAAAGAAAAAGCAACCAGTCTGGAAACTGATTGCCATCAAATATTTAATCAAAACGATGGTTCTATTGTACAGCGGCTCTATTCCTGTTGTCAATGTTGTGATTTTCAAAATCTGGAGGACAAACCAGAGGATAGTGACAAGATCATGAGTTATGCAGCGCGTTTTAAGCGTCATGCCTCTAATCCGATTGATTAGGTTATACAAAGGGACAGGAAACCGTGAATGCCATCTCAAACGTTTTCACGCACCTAGATTGACTCAGTCATTCCATCGGTCTAGGTGAGGTACGTGCTTACCTTTTGATGTTAAGAATTAAAGCTAAAAGCATGGTGGTTAGACGACGTTGAAATACGTGGATTGATTAATCATTTGAGCTACAGGGCGTTTATTGTAGCGAGATTGATCAATAGCTGTTAGATCAGCTAAAAGTGGAGTGTCTGTTGAGAAATGAAGGGGCGAAAGCCAACTTGATTTTGAGCTTTTTTCTCTAGTTAAATCTAGGGAAAAGTTGTCTCAAAAATCAGCAAACGAAAGCCATCTAAAAGTTATCCACAGCCTTGAATGTCTAATTATCTTTTCAAAAGATATTGTGCGGTAGGATACGGATTTTTGGGGTTAAAAAAGAATGGTCTTTTCAGATAACTCACAAATTTAACAAAGCAATAGTTTATTGTCTGACTTGGAAATGCCCAGTCGTATGAAAAGTAAAGAACGATAAAAAGTTAAAGGATGTTTTGATTTATAATTATTTGAAGGGGTGAATTAGAGATGGCATTCAAGCCCTCCATATCAAACTCGGTTTTCAGTGAGTCGGCCAGCCCTTCTTCATCTTCGACTAGTAGCAGTGTTGTTTTCAAATTTAATTCTCCTATATTAGCTCTGTTTGGTTCGCGAATCGTCGCCTTCAATATAAGTCATTTATGTAAAGGAAGCTACCCAGAGAAACTAAAGCAAATCTAAAGCAAACTCAGAATTCTATGTTGGCGTTCTCAAACGTCGAGGACTAAACTTATTGAAAAAAGGATAGCGATTACCATGACTTTAATTTTGACCCTTGATCAGGTGAACTATGCGCCTCAGGGGAAAACAATTCTGTCCGACATCGATCTGGAGATTAACGAGAACGCCTTTATTACTTTTACTGGGCCATCCGGTTCGGGTAAAAGTACGCTTCTGCGACTGATTGCAACATTACTGACGCCTACTAGTGGTGTAATCAAATATCAAGGCCAGCCACAAGCACTGTTACCTAAACCGCACTATCGTCAGGAGGTTTCATACTGTTTCCAGCAGCCAAGTCTTTTTGGCGAAAGTGTGCGGGATAATCTGGCGTTTCCTTTTTCAATTCGCGATCAGCCTTGGTCTCAAAAGCGTGCAGAGCAGGCACTGGCATCAGTCGAGTTGTCAGAGGCGATGCTCGATGCACCGATCACTTCGCTTTCAGGCGGAGAGAAGCAACGCGTCGCGCTGATTCGTAACTTGTTGTTTCCACCCAAGGTCTTGTTGCTAGATGAGGTGACGACAGGGCTTGATGCTGACACAAAAGATTGTGTGCATCGGCTGATTGCGTCTTACCATCAGCAAGGAATGACAATCTTGATGGTGACACACGACGAAATTGAGATTGCGGCAGCGGAGACCTTGTTAGAAATTCGTGGTGGGCGTTTGGAGGCAAAACATGAATAGTCTAATCGTTAGTCCTACCGCACTGGCCTTTGCTGTGGTATTAGTTTTGATTGCATTGGTCATCAACTTACGTGAGAAAATCGGTTTGGAAAAGGATATGCTAATCGGGGTCATCCGGGCAGTGGTCCAACTTACCGTAGTAGGATATGTACTGACCTACATCATCAAGGTTGATCGTTTGTGGTTGACTGGTTTGATGGTTGCAATCATTATCTTTAATGCTGCGCTGAATGCCAATAAACGCGCCAATGGGATTCCCCATGCTTTTGCTATCAGTCTACTGGCAATTAGCACGGCGACGCTGTTGACCATCGCACTGCTAGTTTTAACTCACTCGGTCCGTTTTACCCCCAGCCAAATCGTACCAGTGTCAGGCATGATCGCATCAAACTCGATGGTCGCCATCGGCTTGGCCTACCGGAGTATGAATGCGAGCTTTCATGATCAACGGCAAGGCGTGTTGGAGCGTCTGGCGTTGGGCGCAACGTTGAAACAAGCCTCAAACGCTATCGTTCGGAGCGCGATTCGCACCGGTATGGCACCGACCATCGATTCTGCTAAAACAGTTGGAATCGTCAGTCTACCAGGTATGATGTCAGGCTTGATTTTTGCAGGTGTTGATCCAACTAAAGCAATTATGTACCAGATCATGGTCACGTTCATGTTACTAGCAGCCACGAGCATCGGGAGTGTCATTGCTTGTTACCTGGCTTACCCTCAGTTTTACAATGTAGACTTGCAGCTACGATAGTACGTTTTGTATTTTCTCAATGCTACTAACTTCAACTCGAATTCATGGTGATCCTAGTCATGAATACTACCAGGAATAAGCCTTTCAAGCTCTTATATGGTAGATATTAGGCCGTTAGATTATAGCTATGATGTTGCAGGAATAAAATGGATTGTGACATTTGCTTGCCACCCCAAATCAGAAAGCAAGGCGGTATACGCACTGGCACATTGCCGAAGTATACCGCCTTGCTTTTATAATGCATATTTATTAGGCTCTTTTTCCGTTTTTATATGCAATCATTAAAGAAATGCCAATACCGACAAATGCTATTCCGGCAACTAGTAGTAGAGCCACTGCAACAACAAGTCCAAGGTTCTGGTGAAAAGTTTACTCAGGGAGAGTGCATCCTATAGCATGAATTGAAACTGGAGGTTTTCAGATGACTGATCATTTTAAAGGACGGCAATTCAATCAATCAGTGATTACTTTTGCCGTAGGCTACTACTTGCGTTACAACATCAGTTATCGAGATCTAGTTGAAATGATGCGCGACCGTGGTATTTTCGTGCATCACACAACCCTCATGCGTTGGGTACAACATTACTCACCGATTATGCGGGCTCTATGGCG
>DIDF01000015.1 GCA_002418005.1 Lactobacillaceae bacterium UBA5807 | reverse complement strand
AGTGAATAACGAGGGACAGCTATGGATAAAGAAAACGACCAATTTGGCCAAAATGATGCGGTTTTAACAGCTGCATTAACTCAAAAGCAAGATTATCTCAAACAACTAAATGAGTCCATCACTAACGGCAAAGATGTTGACGTTTATGAATTGATGGACCCAAATCGTTTTGCAACTGAATTTAAAGGTGAAGAATTAACTGAATCTAAACCGGATTTCTTTGATTTGGCCGCTGATTTACATCAGCAATTAAGTCATCATTTAAGCAATAAGCTCATCGACTATTTATCCACTACATATCCATTTTTCTATTATCATGAATATGAGTTAGGTAAATTTCGTATTTTCTTTGGAAACTGGTGGAACCATCAAGTTTTTGGTGAACTGGATGTTTTAAATTTAAGATTTGATTTCGCCCAAGATCAGTTTGACGAACTTGATCAGTCATTTAAGTTGGAAGTTGATGGCAAGCAAGTTCACGGTCAGGCAATGCAAAATTATGCTGATCAAAATGAAAAGATTACCGAGCTAATTAATAATCAAGATGAGCGAGATAAGCAAAAAGACGATTTGCGGACAAAGATTAAAGCCAATGAGGAAAAATCGCCGATGCCTTGGGAAGCCGGGAAGGTTAAAGAAGAGCATCACGCTTTAGAAAATCAGCTACTTGATTTAACAAAACAAGACGATAAAGCAGCTTCTGGTCGAGACAAGATAAAAGAGAATAAAGAACGAATTCTTGCTCTTTCAAAAGAGGAAACAATTTTAAACTTGGAAAAACAAAATATTCGAGCTACTTTTGGCAGCTTTGAAGGGTTCTTGAAAAGTAATGATAATTTGTATAAAAATTATCTTGAAAGTTTGTCAAACGAATCGCAGGTGAAGGGCAATGCCTAATAATACGAGTGAAAAAAAGACCACTTCAGTTTTTGGATTCTTAAAAAATTATAGTGATTCAATCCAAAAGGGAATTGATAATGGTGGCAATTACGTTGAACTTTTTAATCAACTGATTTCTACTTCTAAGCAAGAAGAATTGCTGTCATCTGCTGCTCAATTAACAACATTTAAATTAAATTCGGACTTTGTAACTTTTCCTCAACAGTTTTCGGATGAAGATGTTCAGTTAATATTTATGAAGCGAATTCTGGATTTATCTAATAACCAAGGCAGTTTGGAAATAATTGACACTGATGTGGTTCAAAAAATGTTTGCCCGTTTTCCAGAATTTGGGGATCAAACCTTTACTTTCCGAAAGGTAGCCAAAACAACTGGAGGATATTTCTTCAATTCTTCTGTAAATAATAAGCCATTATTCTACCTTAACCTGAAAACTAAGGAACTGTTTTTTAATGGTGATGAATTAATCCAGTTTTTCGTTGTAGATTTTAAAGATATCGATTCAAAAAAGATTAATGATACATTGGAAACACTGATTAAACTTGCCACATTATTGAAAGAAAATTTTGGCTTTAGAGTTGACTTCAACGTTTTGGACAGCGTCAATGATGAATTATTTGAATTTGCCGGTGGAGATGTTCCGGAAGGAATTCTAGACCAATTATTTGTTGATTCTGCAGCAAATAATTATGTTTTGATGGCTGATGAAAATGGTGGCGCATACTTAACCCTTAAAAATAGAATTAAACTTACCGTTTTTAATAATGGTAATGATGAAAAACCAGCTTGGGGTGCTAAAATTGAAGATCCTGAACAAAAAGAAAGCTGGCTGAAGCTTCTTTTGGATTATGACTTCATCAAAGATTGGTACTTGAAGAATCAAAAGCAGCTCGAAATTATGTCGGATCAGTTTGTATTTGGATAGGAGAATTTTTGATGGATTTACAGGCAATGATTGCCTCTTCAGTATATTTAAATCGGCAAATAGAATCAGTTAAGGATTTGCACTGGGGCCCAGCGGCAAGAATTTCCAATGCTTTTGTTGCGTTAGATGTTGAACTATCTGAAATGGCAAACGCCTCAGAATGGTTTAAAGTGTGGAAGAGTCATCGAGGTAAAGCCCAAGAAGGGCTGACTCATAAACAAACATTACTTTTTGAATACGTTGATGCGCTAGATTTTCTTTTGTTAATTGGTAATTTAAAAAACTGGAACCATATTATTTTAAATAGTCAATCTGATTTAAAAAAAATCAAGCTTATAAAAAAAGAAGATAATTTAGATAAACAATACTTGGTTATGAAAAAGATGATCTTTGACAGTTATTTTAACCGATCAGAAGATGCCTTCAATCATGCTTGGAGATTATTTTTGAAGTTTGGCCTGGTTGATTTTGAATTTTCTGAAGAAGAAATTGAAAAAGCTTTTAATAAGAAAAATAATGTAAATTTGGGTCGACAAAAGGATAATTACTAAGAAAAAAGTGAGCGGAAACAAAACTAAATTTTGTTTCCGCTCGCTATATAATTAAGATTAAAAATTGGTTCCATTAAAAAACATTTTTGCAACTCAAAGAACTTTTGGGTTAGCTACTTTTTTGCCAAATGCTTGCCATTTTCTTTGATGTTTGTGGAAGTATTAAGGTAGTACTGAATAAACGTTGAGATGATAAAGATTAATACTAAAATAGCAAAGAATCCCATGACTTCCACCTCCTAATTATTTATTAAGTTTCGATTACATTATGATTTTATTTTTTTAATAATTCAAATAAAAGCTCTTTATTTGTCAAATCCTTATATAGTTTTAAACTTTCTTAATGTAATTAATGCTCATTGATGTTCTTGACTGAAATAATTACGTTTTCTCATAATTTAATTGACGGCGGCCTTTATTTTCTATATAATTATTCATGTTGATTTGTCGCAGTGGCTCAGCTGGATAGAGCAACGGTCTTCTAAACCGTAGGTCGTGGGTTCGAACCCCACCTGCGACATTTGGTCGGCAAAGTGGATGCGAATCTGATTCGCATCTTTTTTTATTTCGACCATTAATGATTTCTATTGACGTTAACACTTTAATTATGTATACTTAGAACGTTGTATTTGTGGGCTTCCACAGCTACAACCGCACAGTTTGAGCTGAAGTTCCAATAAAAATTCATTGGGCGCTTTATTCTGGCGAGTATAAGCACATTTATAAGGAGGTGCACAATATATGTATGCAGTGATTGTTACTGGCGGTAAGCAGTATAAAGTTTCTAAAGGCGATTCAATTTATATTGAAAAATTGGATGCTAAGGAAGGCGACAAGGTAACCTTTGACAAGGTTGTCATGGTTGGTGGCGATTCTACTAAGTTTGGAACTCCATTAGTTGATGGAGCTTCTGTAACTGGAACGGTAGAAAAGCAAGGCCTTCAAAAGAAAATCACAATTTTACGTTACAAGCCTAAGAAGGGTGCTAAACACACTCAAGGCCATCGTCAACCATATACTAAAGTCTCTATTGACTCTATTAAAGGTTAATCCGAGTGGAGTGACAGCTTATGATTAAAGCTAATATTGAACATTATCAAAATTATATTAGTGGATTTACCATTACTGGTCATGCTGATGCTGGCGAGTATGGTCAAGACATTGTTTGCTCCGCTGTTTCAGTGCTTTCAATTTCAACGGTTAATGGCCTTCAAGAAGTTGCTGGAATCGACATTGAGGTTGAAAGTGACGATAAGAATGGCGGCTATTTATCGGTTAAAGTTCCAGTTATTAAGGATTCCAAACAAAGTATCCAAGCGGATGCAATCTTACGAACCTTTGAGAATGGGCTTAAAGATATAACTGCCAGATACAGTAAGTACATTACTTTGAACGAAGTTAGTTCAAAACAAGCTAAAACAAAAAATATTTTATAAGTACGGAGGTGTAGCCTTATGTTAGCAATGAATTTGCAATTCTTCTCTCACCATAAAGGTGGTGGATCGACTGCCAACGGTCGTAACTCAGCTGGTCGTCGTTTAGGTGCAAAGGCAGCCGATGGTTCAAATGTAACTAGCGGTTCTATTTTGTATCGTCAACGTGGTACTCACATTTACCCAGGTAAGAACGTTAGCCGAGGAAATGATGACACATTATTTGCTTTAGTTGATGGCGTTGTTAAGTTTGAACGTAAAGGCCGCGATAAACGTCAAGTTTTAGTTTATCCTGCTACTGAAGCCGTTAAATAACAAGAAAAGGGGCCGCGAATTACGGCTCTTTTTTATTAGTCTTTAATTGTAATTACTAAAGAGAAAATAGTGAAATAAAATTAACCTTTTCGCGTTTTGTTATTATATAATTGGTTTTGTTAGTTTACTATTAGGAGGAATAAAAATGGCAATTTCTACTGCTGATTTTAAAAATGGTTTAACCATCGAAGTTGACAAGGCAATTTGGAGAATTTTGAGTTTTCAACACGTTAAACCAGGAAAAGGCGGCGCATTTGTTCGTTCTAAGTTAAAGAACCTTAGAACTGGTGCTGTCCAAGAAAAGACTTTTAGAGCCGGTGCTAAAATGGAACAAGCTCCGATTGAAAGTCGCAAAATGCAATATTTATACGCTGATGGTGATTCCTATGTGTTCATGGATACTGATAACTATGAACAAATCAGCATCCCTGGTGATGAGATTAAGACTGAATTAAATTACCTTCAAGAAAATATGGAGGTTAATGTCATTCAGTATCATAACGAAACTTTGGGAATTGAATTACCAAATACAGTTACCTTGGAAGTAGCAGCCACTGAACCTGGAATTAAAGGTGACACAGCATCTGGTGGTTCTAAACCTGCCACAATGACAACTGGCCTGACTCTTCAGGTTCCGTTCTTTGTAAACAAGGGTGATAAGCTTATAATCAATACCACCGATGGTACTTATATTTCCCGAGCATAATTGTTTGAGTTGAAACGGAGGCTATAAACATGGCTGAAGATACAAATATTGTTTTAAAATCCGATGATCCTGAGCTTGGAAAAATTGAGATTACTCCAAGAGTTCTTGAAATTATTGCTGGAGTTGCCGCTACCGAGGTTGATGGTGTCAACCGGATGAGAGGTTCTTTTAGCTCCAGTGTTAACCAATGGTTTGGCCGAAAGACTGAACATTCCAAGGGCGTTAAGTTAAACTATAATGGTGATAATTTAATTGTTGACATTTATGTTTATTTAAATTATGGAGTTTCTGTGCCCAAAGTGGCCTTGGAAATTCAAGACCAAGTTGAACAACAGCTCTTGTTTATGACTCAAATTAAAGTTTCTGAAGTCAACGTTCATGTTCAAGGAGTCGTTCCAGAAAAAACAGAGTCAACTGTTGATCCAAATGATCCATTTGCTACTCAGAAAAATGGTGACGAATAGTGGAATTAAACCGGCATCAAATTCGTGAATTGGCGTTTCAAACCTTATTTGCCATGAATACTAACAAGCAAACCGATCGTCAGGACTTCTTTAATGTTTTGACGAGAGGAAAGTATGGTGAACAGGAACCAGAATACTTGAATCAATTAATCGATGGCGTAACTAATAATAAGTCGGTCATTGATAGCATGATTTCAAAGTACTTGGTTTCTGGTTGGTCAATTGAAAGAATAGCCAAAACTGACTTAATAATTCTTGAAATTGCCATTTATGAAATGAAATTTGTAGATGATTTGCCTTTGAAGGTTTCAATAAATGAAGCTTTGGAGCTTACAAAAAAATTTAGTGATGATAAATCTCGTAAATTTGTTAACGGGATTTTATCTCACGTATTAGAAGAACTGGTAAAATAGGTTTACGGAAAGTAAATCTATTTTTTTGTATTTAATTTTATTTTGGAGGCTAAGAAAATGACTACAATTCTTGACGGGAAAGCGACTGCTAAGCAGTTAAATCAACAAACAAAAATTAATACAGCCAAATTTCAAGACCAATACGGAATTGCACCAGGCTTGGCGGTTATTTTAGTGGGTGATGATCAAGCCAGTAGGCGTTATGTGAGAAATAAAGACCGGGTTGCAACTCGACTTGGAATTAATTCCGTAGTCAAAAATTTGCCATCGTCAACCTCACAAGCAGAATTATTAGATGTCATAAAAGATTACAACAATGACCCAACTATTCATGGGATTTTAGTCCAGGATCCACTACCAAAAGATATTGATGCAAAAAAAATTACTCGCTCCATTTCCCCAGCAAAGGATGTTGACGGATTTCATCCTTTAAATATCGGAAAATTATTTTTAAATGATAATACCAACTATCCAGTTTCTTGCACTCCTCAAGGCATTATGACTTTGATGGGTAAATATGGCATTGTCTTGCAAGGGAAAAAGGCTGTGATTATAGGTAGAAGTAACATTGTCGGCAAACCCTTAACAGCATTATTAATTAATGCAGGAGCATCTGTATCGGTATTAAACCATTTCACTAAGGATATTTCAGAATATACAAAACCGGCCGATATTATCATTTCGTCTACTGGAAGAGTAAACACTATCACTGGGTCTGATGTAAAAGATGGTTGTGTAGTTATCGATGTTGGCCAGAATTTGAGTGATCAAGGACATCTTGTCGGTGACGTTGACTTTGATGATGTTAGCAAAAAAGCTGGCTTTATTACGCCAGTTCCAGGCGGGGTTGGTCCGATGACTATTGCTACGTTGATGCAGCAAACAGTTAAAATGGCAAATTGGAGTATGCAAAGTGGCAAATGATTATATAACGGTTAGTGCATTAACCAAGTATATTAAAAGAAAGTTTGATGTTGATCCTTATTTGGGTAAGGTTTATTTGACTGGTGAAATTTCTAATTTTAGATTACGGCCAAACGCTCATCAATATTTTAGTCTAAAAGATGATAACGCCAAAATTAGTGCAATTATGTTTCGTTCTGCTTTCAGCAAACTAAAGTTCACCCCAGAAGAAGGCATGAAGGTTTTGGTAGTTGGCCATATTTCAGTTTATGAACCTTCTGGAAGCTATCAGATTTATATTGAAAGGATGGAGCCTGACGGTGTTGGTCAACTTTATCAAGCTTATGAGCAGCTAAAAGCAAAACTTGAAAAAGAAGGGCTCTTCAGCTTACAAAAAAAGCCACTGGCAAAATTTCCAAAACGGATTGCAGTGATTACTTCTCCAAGTGGAGCGGTTATCCGAGATATCATAACTACCGTCAGACGGAGATATCCAATTGCTCAAATTGTTCTTTTTCCCGCTTTAGTTCAAGGGACAGAAGCTAGTGCGGATATCGTTTCGCAAATCAAGCGAGTTAATGCCATTGGTAATTTTGATACCTTGATTGTTGGGCGTGGTGGTGGATCGATTGAAGACCTTTGGCCATTTAATGAAGAAAATGTTGCCCGGGCGATTGTGGCCAGTCAAATTCCAATTATTTCTTCTGTGGGTCATGAAACGGATACTACCATTGCGGACCTGGTAGCAGATGTTCGAGCAGCCACACCAACGGCCGCTGCTGAATTAGCAGTTCCCAAACTAGATGAAGTTTTGGTTAACCTAAAAACTGATCAAACTAGACTAATCAATGGAATATATCAGTTAATTGAGCAAAACAAAATTCGCTTAAAGCGGCTTTCTGGATCGGTAATTTTTAAATCACCAGAAAGAATTTATGAAAGCTACTCGCAAAGCTTAGATTTGTTGTTGCAAAGATTGGTAAATCAAGAACAACAAAATATCCAAAAGTTCCAACAACATTATAGTCAGCTCAAAGCGCGAATTGATTTGGATACTCCAATTCATAGAATTCAAGAAGCAAGTCAAAAATTAGCAACTTTGACTTTTAGAATTACTACTGGTGAAAAAAATAACCTAAATCAACATGCTCATAAATTTCAGTTGTTAGTTGGTTCACTAGATCATTTAAGCCCACTAAGAATCTTAAGTCGGGGCTATACTTACACTACTGATGATGAGGGTAACTTTTTAAGTAGTGTATCTCAAATAAAATCCAAATTAATTGATGTTCATTTTAAAGATGGGATTGTTAAGGCTCAGGTGAATAAGATCCAGAAAAACAAGGAGAAACAATAATGGCTGATAATAAAACATTTGAACAAAAAATGACAGAATTAGAGTCGATAGTTAATCAACTTGAACAAGGAAATGTTCCACTTGAAGAATCAATGGAAAAATTCAAAGTGGGAATGAAATTAAGCGAAGACCTTCAAAAAACGTTGACCACAGCAGAAAAAACAATGGCCAAAATGGTAAATAAAGAGGGTCAAGAGGTTCCTTACGAGGATAATAAAAACCAAACTACTTCAAAAGGTGACCAAGATGAGCAGTGAAAATACATTAAAAGCCTTTGAGCAAACTTGGCTGCCAAAAATAAACAATTTTTTGGATAAGAATATTGCTGCTGATACTGACCAAGATGAATTAGAATCCGCAATGCAATATTCAGTTGATGCTGGTGGTAAAAGGCTTCGCCCGCTGCTAGTTCTTTCAACTCTTCAAACAATTAACTTTAAAATTAATGATTCCGCCTTAAAAGTAGCTTGTGGATTGGAACTACTTCATACTTATTCCTTAATTCATGATGATTTGCCGGCGATGGACAATGATGATTTAAGACGTGGCAAGCCGACTAATCATAAAAAATTTGGTGCAGGAATGGCCACATTAGCTGGGGATGGACTTCAAGCATTGGCAATTCAATGGACTTTAGAAAACAATCTTAATCCTCATACTTCAGCTGAATTGGCCTTGAATTTGTGTAAAGCAGCCGGCCCTAAGGGAATGGTTTCAGGACAGGCTGATGATATTCAGTTTGAAGGCACCCGTTTAAATTATGACGGTTTAAAAAAGCTTCATCGGCATAAAACAGGAGCTTTAATTCACTATGCTGTTGAAGCGGGGTTGATTATTGGTAACGTTCCCTTACAAAATCGAAAGTACCTTTTAAAATTTGCGGATGAATTTGGTCTGGCGTTTCAAATATATGACGATCTTTTGGATGTGATTGGCGATGAAAAAACGTTGGGTAAACCAGTCCATCAGGATAAAGGAAAGAATACTTATCCTAATCTGTTTGGCTTAGACAAAACTAAAACAATTTTAATAGAAACTGTTGATCAAGCAAGACAGTCTTTAAAAAAGGCAGAACAAACCCTGCAACTTGATACCTCATTACTGAACAGTTTTTGTGATTATTTTAAAATTAAGGATGAAAAATAAAATGGAAAAACAAAGAGTCGACGTACTTTTGGTTAACCAAGGGCTTTTTGATTCTCGTGAACAGGCAAAAAGGGCAGTAATGGCAGGCGAAATTTTAGGTAAAAATGAGCAGCGACTCGATAAACCTGGAATGAAGATTCCTGTTGACACTGAGCTTCATTTAAAAGGAAAACCAATGCCGTATGTTAGTCGTGGTGGTTTCAAGTTAGCAAAAGCCCTTGATGTTTTTAATATAGATGTTAAAGACCTCATTGTTTTAGACATTGGTTCATCTACTGGTGGTTTTACTGATGTTATGCTTCAAAATGGGGCAAAACTAAGTTATGCCCTTGACGTTGGCAGTAATCAACTTGTTTGGAAATTAAGGGAAGATCCTCGGGTAGTGGTTATGGAACACACTAATTTTCGTTATTCTAAATTAACTGATTTCACTCATGGCCAACCTCAATTTGCATCAATTGATGTTTCTTTTATTTCCCTGGAATTAATATTGCCACCGCTAAAAAATATTATCAAAAAGGGTGGTTATGTCGTTGCTTTGATAAAACCACAATTTGAAGCTGGAAAAAATAATGTTGGCAAACATGGAGTAGTCAAAGATCCTACGGTTCATGAGGCTGTGTTGAACAAAATTGTAAACTTTGCTGTAACTGCAGGATATTCAGTTGTTGGCCTTGATTTTTCACCGATAAAAGGCGGTGTAGGGAATATTGAATTTTTAGTTTGCCTTAAATCTGTTGATTCTCCGGAAATTAGTAACAAAGTTTCAATTGAAAAAGTAATGGAAAACGCCTATTCTGAACTTAATAAATAATGAATAATTTGGATCTTCTATGCATTTTTATTAATTAGATTAGGAGAAATTATATGAGAAAAAAAGATCGTCAGAGATTAATCAAGCGACTGCTTTCAAATAATAACATTCAAAGACAAGAGGATTTTGTCTCTCTTTTGCAGCAGCAAGGAGTTGCAGTCACTCAGGCAACAGTCTCAAGGGATATCAAGGATATGCAACTGGTTAAAGTTCCTTCAGTTTCTGGTGGATATCGTTACAGTATGCCTTCACAAAAAAACGTTGACAATGAAAAGAAACTGATTCAAACTGTCCGGGATTCATTTGTATCGATTAATAAACAAAATAAAATGATCTTTTTAAAAGTACTTCCTGGAAGTGGTCCGGTAATTTCCAATTTAATTGATCAAATGAATTACTCTGAATTATTTGGGACAATTGGTGACGATAATACCGTTTTGATTATTGCAACTGATGACGAATCAGCCAATAAATTTGAGGCTAAGATTAATCAGTTTTTAGTTAATGACTAGAAGATAGGAGTTATTTATGCTACTCGAACTTTCAATAACCGACTTTGCTATAATTGAACATTTGGATATTGAATTTCAATCAGGAATGACTGTCCTAACTGGAGAAACTGGTGCAGGAAAATCAATAATTATTGATGCGGTCAGCCTTTTAGCAGGTGGCAGAAGTTCACATGATTTTATTCGTACGGGAGCGAAAAAAGCTGTCATTCAGGGTAGTTTTGCCCTAGATAAACAAAATTTGGCTTATAGTATTTTGGACCAGCTTGGGATCGATCATTCTGACGGAACGGTAATCATCGAACGGGAGATTTTTAGCAATGGCAGAAATAGTTGCCGAGTTAATGGTATTTTAGTTAATATTTCAAATCTAAAAAAAATTGGCGAAACAATTGTTGATATCCAAGGGCAAAATGATCATCAGGACTTAATGAATGTGGAAAAGCATATTAACTTATTGGATGAATATGCCGAACCTAGTATTCAAAACCCCTTGGGAGACTATCGCAACACTTTTGATAAATATGTAAAATTGAAAGCGATAAATGATAAACGTTTAAAAAATGAAAAGCAGTGGGCTCAAAGAGTGGATATGCTTAATTTTCAAATCCACGAAATAGAATCTGCTAAGTTAACTCCAAATGAAGACACTGACCTTGAAAGTGAAAGAGATCGTTTAAATAATTTTCAGCGAATTCATGATGCTCTTATTAACAGTTATCAACAAATTGATTCAGATGAAAATAGTTCCTTAGACGCAATTGGATCAGCCATGAGCAATATGCAAGAAATTGAATCCTTGGATAAGTCTTTCCATGAAATATCAGAGAACCTGTCAGGAGCATTTTATGCTTTGCAGGATGCAGCAAGCCAAATTAATGATCAGCTCAGCAATTTGGAGTTTGACCAATCCAGACTTGATGCTGTTGAACAGCGTTTGGATACAATTTCGCAACTCAAACACAAATATGGTGATTCTGTTGAACAAATCTTGGATTATGAATCTAAAATAAAAAAAGAGCTCGCTGATATGCAGGGAACTCAAAATGCCCAAGACAATATTGCTAGTCAGTTAAGCAACTTAAAACAAGAATTAATCCAAAAGTCGGCTAAACTATCAATGATTAGAAAAACGGCGGCTGCTAACCTTGAGCATGAAGTTGCTCAACAATTAGCTGACCTTTATATGGGTAAAGCTGTTTTTGAAGTTCACATTACAGAAAATCAAGTTCTCAACAGAAATGGTCGGGATAGTGTTGAATTTTATATCCAAACCAATCCAGGAGAGAAGATGCTTCCTTTGGTTAAATCCGCTTCTGGAGGCGAACTTTCTCGAATAATGTTAGCTTTAAAAACAATGTTTGCCAGAGCAGCGGGAGTAACTTCAATAATATTTGACGAAGTTGATACCGGAGTTTCTGGAAGAGTCGCGCAAGCCATTGGAAACAAGATTTATACTATATCAACTAGATCTCAAGTCCTGTGTATCACTCATTTACCTCAAGTTGCGGCAATGAGTGATCAGCATTTCTTTATTCAAAAAAAGGTCGCCAATAATCGGACAACAACTTCCGTTCAAAAATTAGACAACCAAAATAATATTGATGAGATTGCGAGAATGTTGGCTGGAACTGAAGTAACTAAGCTTACTAGGGAACATGCCGAAGAACTTATTAAATTAGCCAATCAAGAAAAGGCTAAAATTAAGAAAATTGCTTAATACACTCGACAGATTGCTTGGATTTCATTAAAGTTAGTAATTCTAGAAAAATTACCATGTTTTGTTGTTATTAGTAGTTTTTCTTGATCCAGTTTTTCAATTTTTCCGGTCACGGGATTCAAATTATTATTAAACTTAACCGTTACAACGTAATTTTTCTCACTTGCTTGATTAGCAAATAAAACTAATTGAAAATGGGGCATTTGTTCTTTTATTGGATTACCATTTGGAATGATTTTTAAAAACTTATGGTAATTAGTTTTCATTGCATCAGTTATTTCGTTTAAGCGTGTTTGTTTATTCTGCATATTGTTCACCCCGAACATTTGTTTGTATTTTTATTATACGAACAAACGTTTGGAAAATCAAGACATATTTTTCTTATTCTTTTCATAAATGGTTAATTATGACTTGTAAAAAGTTTGAAAATAAGTGATAATAGCAGTTAAATTATAATTTATGAGGGAGTTCAAAATGGCTAAAAGAGGAATGTTAATCGTTTTGTCTGGTCCTTCAGGAGTGGGCAAAGGAACAGTAAGAAAAGCCTTGTTTGCGGAAAAAGACGTCGATTTTGAGTATTCAACTTCAATGACTACAAGAAAACCCAGACCTGGCGAAAAAAATGGTGTCGATTACTATTTTGTAAGTAAAGAAGAATTTGAGAACAGCATTCAGAATGGTGAAATGCTTGAATACGCCAAGTACGTCGATAACTATTACGGGACACCATTAAAATATGTTAATCAAACTTTAGATGAAGGGAAAGATGTTTTTCTGGAAATTGAAGTTAATGGTGCAATGCAAGTTAGAGCAAATTGCCCTGATGCAGTATTTGTATTTTTGACACCGCCGGATTTAATGGAGTTAAAGCACCGATTAATTGGCCGGGGAACTGATAAAATGGATGTAATCAACAAAAGAATTAAGAAAGCAGTCTCAGAGATTGCAATGATGAGAAATTACGATTATGCTGTTCTTAATGATAAAGTTCCGTTAGCTGTTGATCGAATTAAGGCAATTATTCGCAGTGAACGTTTGCGAGTTTCAAGAGTTATGCCAGATTATGAATCTATGTTAGGAGACAAATAATATGTTACTTTATCCATCTGTGGATGATTTATTAGATAAAATCGATTCACGTTATTCTTTGGTTATGTTAGCTAGCAAAAGAGCTCACGAACTCGATGCTGGTGCCAAGCCTCTTTTGAGTGAATATAAATCTTCTAAATCAGTCGGTAAGGCTTTGGAAGAAATTAATGCTGGGGTATTGCAAATTGATCCCAACCAAAAAGATTTAAACAATTAAGGTTTTAAGGATTGGACAAAAGTTAATTTTGTTCCAATCTTTTTCTTTTTGGGCACCTTCTCCCTTGTTGAATGGATATTTGGTACAATTAGTTTGATTTGATAAATGAGGTGAGTAGGTTGATTACAAATAAAAACATCACGCTTTTTGTTTCCGGAAGTATTGCAGTATACAAATCTTTGTCTTTAGCAAGAATTTTTATAAAAAACGGCAATCATGTCCAAGTAGTAATGACAAAAGCGGCTCAGAAGTTTATAACCCCGTTAGTGTTTCAATCCTTGACTAAGGATAAAGTAATCACCAACGAGTTTAGTACTGGTGAGCCGGACAAAATAATTCATATTAGTATTGCTGATTCCACAGATATTGCCGTTGTCGCTCCTGCCACCGCCAATATTATTTCCAAAATGGCAAATGGACTTGCAGACGACGTTGTATCGACAACCTTGTTAGCAACAAAAGTGCCGATCTTTATTGTTCCGGCAATGAATCCTAAAATGTTAAATAATCCGGCTACTCAGCGAAATCTTAATTTCTTAGTTAAAAATGGTGACTTTATCATGGACCCGGCAAATGGATTTTTGGCAGAAGGCTATCAAGGTAAGGGAAGAATGCCTGAACCCGAAGATATCTTTCAATGGATCGATAAAAAAGTGAACCATCCAGGTAATCAACCCCTTTTGCATAAGAAAATTATAGTTACCGCAGGAGGAACCAGAGAAAACATTGATCCAGTGAGGTACATAACTAACCGGTCTTCTGGAAAAATGGGTTTTGCGGTAGCTCAGGCTGCAAGTAATCAAGGAGCCGATGTTACTTTAATTGCTGCAAATACTACATTACCAGTTAATAATAAAAAAATTGATTTCATTCCAGTTTCAACTACTCAGGAAATGTTTGAAGCTGTATCAAAAAAATTTGTCAATTCAGATGGGCTAATTATGGCCGCCGCAATTTCAGACTTTAGACCAGAAACGATTGCAGATAAAAAGATAAAAAAACAGCCAGGACAAGATACTTGGACTTTAAAATTAATAAAAAATCCGGATATAATTAAAACAGTCGGTAAAACTAAAAGAAAAGACCAATTTTTGGTGGGCTTTGCCGCAGAAACTAATGATTTACTAGCTAATGCCAATAAAAAGATTTCTGAAAAAAACTTAGACATGATTGTAGCAAACGATGTTTCTAACCCCAAAATTGGCTTTGGCTCTGACGAAAACCAGGTTACCTTCATTTTTAAAGACGGTAACCAACAAAGAACCAAAAAACTTAGTAAAGTAAAAATTGCTGAAGAATTGATTCATGCTATTTCGAAGAAAATATTGAAGGTAAAGGATGAATAACGTGCAGGTTGCTCAAGTGATCGTTGATGTTCCGACTAATCAAACAAATAATGCATACAGTTATTTGATTCCCGCCAATTTAACCAAACAGGTTTCCGCCGGAATGCGGGTCAAAGTACCTTTTGGCAGAAGAAGTGTCACTGGATTTGTAATCGGAATTTCTGATTCAACGAATTTTAAGGGCAAATTAAAGCCAATCAGCAGCTTGGTTGATCTTTATCCTGTAATTAATGAAGAATTACTGGAATTAGCGGACTGGATGAGCCGTGATACTTTTTCTTTTAAAATTAGCTGTTTGCAAACAATGCTTCCAGGTGGGATGAGAACTAAGGTAAAAAAGGTAGTTACAGCTCTTAGTGCTCAGACTGCAAATAGTAACAGTGATTTGTTTGGCAGGGAAAACTCTATCACTGTTGATAACAAAAAATTGAATTCTGAACAATTAAGCCGATTACTTAACTTAATCAATGATAAAAAAGTTAAAGTGGACTATATAGTTGATAAAAGAGTCAAGTCAGTTTTAGCTGAAGCTGTTCGTCGAAATATCGGTATTCCGCAAATTGAATCAATTCAAAAATCTCTTCCAGGTAATGCCAAAGGCCAGATTCGTTTGGTAAAAGAGCTGCTTAAACAGTCTGATAAAACATTTTTCCAAAGTGATTTAATTAAAAAAGGAATCCCTTCATCGACAATTAAAAGTGCCGAACAAAAAGGCTGGATTAAGAGATTTAAGGCAAAAAAAATCCGGGATCCATTTTTAACTCCCATTCAGCCTAGTCATCCACTTAAGTTGAATTCAGACCAACAAAATGCTGTTGATCAGATTAACACATCGGAAGATAAGCATGAAGATCGAGTTTACTTATTAGAAGGAGTTACTGGGTCGGGGAAAACGGAAGTCTACCTTCAAGCAATTGCTCATACCTTGAGTTTGGGCAGGAATGCCTTGATGTTAGTTCCTGAAATCACATTAACCCCGCAGATTGTTCATCGAATTAGAAGCCGGTTTGGCAATAAAGTTGCCATGCTTCATAGCGCATTATCCAATGGTGAACGATACGATGAATGGCAGAGAATAAACAACGGCTCTGCATCCGTTGTGGTTGGCGTTCGATCAGCCGTGTTCGCTCCATTGAAGAATATTGGTTTAATTGTAATTGATGAGGAACATGATAGCAGTTATAAACAAACCGATAATCCAAGATATCGGACCAAAGAAATTGCTAAATGGCGAGCCAAATACCACCATTGCCCAGTTGTTTTAGGAAGTGCAACCCCATCTTTGGAATCTCGGGCCCGGGCAAGTAAAGACGTATATCATTTGATTCGGCTACCTCATCGAGTAAATCAACATGTTTTGCCTAAAGTTTCAATTATTGACATGAAAAGGGAGATCGAATCTCATACATCGGCAATCATGTCACAAGAACTCAGCGAAGCAATCAAGGAGAAGCTTTCTCGAAAGGAACAGATAATCTTGCTCCTTAATCGCAGAGGGTATTCTGCCTTTTTAATGTGTCGCAATTGTGGGTATGTACCAAAATGTCCAAATTGTGATATCTCATTAACGGTGCACAAGGATACTCATAGTCTAAATTGTCATTACTGCGGTCATCGAGAGCCTATTCCAACTAAGTGTCCAAAATGTGGAAGCCATCAAATTCGATTTTATGGAACTGGCAGCCAGCAATTAGAAGAACAGGTCAAAAACGACTTTCCTTTTGCTAAAGTTCTCAGAATGGATGTTGATACCACAAGAAAAAAGGGTTCACATGAAGCAATTATCAATAAATTTGGTTCTCATAAAGCAGATATTCTCCTAGGTACCCAAATGATTGCTAAGGGATTAGATTTTCCAAACGTTACTTTAGTTGGGGTATTAAACGCCGATTCTAGTTTGCAGTTTCCTGATTTTCGCTCCAGTGAAAGGACTTTTCAGTTGCTTACGCAGGTTGCTGGTAGAGCTGGTAGAGCCGATAAAACTGGGGAGGTCATTATTCAGACCTTTAATCCTGATCATTATTCAATTCAACTGGCTAAACAACAGGATTATGAAAAATTTTATGCTACTGAAATGCGTATTAGACATTTAGGTAAATATCCGCCATACTATTTTTTAGTTAAATTAACAGGTAGTGACCCAAACGAGCGGGCAGTGGCTTCGAAAATGTTTTCCGTTGCCCGGTATTTAAAAAACAACTTGTCTAATTCGGCAATTTTACTGGGTCCAACGCCAAAAATGATTACCCGAATTGATAATCGTTATTATTATCAAGTCATTATCAAATACCGAAAAGAGCCGAATTTGTTTAATTCTTTGAATCATTTACTTGAAAACTCTCAATCCAAAAATAATCATGGGTTCTTATTATCAATTGATAATGAGCCAATTGATTTAATGTAGAAAGGAATAGCATATTGACATCAGTTATTTTTATGGGCACTCCAAAATTTAGTGTTCCGGTTTTACAAGGATTAGTCGATAACGGATATGAAATACTTGGTGTAGTTACTCAACCAGATAAACCAGTAGGAAGAAAACATCGGATTGAAAAAAGTCCAGTGAAAGTTTTGGCTGAAAAGTTAAATTTGCCTTTATTTCAACCCAAGAAATTATCCAAAAGCCCTGAAATGGAGAAAATGATTTCTTTAAAGCCTGATTTAATTATTACAGCAGCCTTTGGGCAGTTTTTGCCAATGAAACTTATTGATTCAGCAAAAATTGCGGCAATTAATGTTCATGGCTCGCTTTTGCCAAAATATCGTGGTGGCGCTCCAGTTCAATATTCAATTATGAATGGTGATAAAAAGACTGGCATCACGATTATGTACATGGTCAAAAAAATGGATGCCGGCGATATTATTTCTCAAAAAGCAGTCCCAATCACTAATTCTGATGATACCGAAACAATGTTCGAAAAATTAAGTATCATTGGCCGGGATTTGTTGCTGGAAACTTTACCCAAGGTGATTGCTGGAAAAGTTCAAGGTGTCGCTCAGGATGAAGCAAAAGTAATTTTTTCTCCAAATATTCGACCTGAGCAAGAAAAGTTGGACTTTTCGAAAACGGCGTTTTTTGTAGATGCTAAAGTTCGGGCATTACGCCCTGATCCTGGTTCCTATGTTATTTTAAATGGTAAACGGACAAAAATTTGGCAAACCAAAGTAGTGGATTCAAAAACCAATATGAAACCTGGAACAATTGTTGAAAAGACCAAGCACCAGTTGCTCATTGCCGCCGGTCAAGGAACAGTTCTTTCTTTAATTGAAGTCCAGCCTTCTGGTAAACCAAAACAGCAAATTACTGATTATTTAAATGGGACTGGCCAATCTCTTAAAATTGGTCAAAAGGTGATCGAATGAAATTAACTAGCAATAATCCAAGAATGCTTGCAGTTCAAACTTTAATTAAAACAAGTAACGGCTCTTACTCTAATTTGCAGGTTAGCGCAGTGATTGAATCATCTTCCATGAATGACGCCGATAAGCGGCTTTTTACAACGATCGTTTATGGAGTAATTCAGCATAAACTAACTTTGGAATATCAATTAAGCAAATTTTTAAAAGATCCCAAGGATACTCAAAACTGGGTGAAAGAATTACTTTACACAGCAATGTTTCAAATGGAATATCTTGATAGAGTCCCTAACCGAGCAATTTTTGATGAATCAATCAAAATTGCCAAGAAGCTTGGCAATGATGGAACAAGAAGGTTTGTTACTGGAGTGCTTCACCAAATTGACCGTCAGGGATTTCCTGATCCAAGAAAAATTGACGACAGTCTTTTAAGAACATCCATTGAGTATAGTATTCCGGAATGGTTAATCAATTTGTTAGCCGAACAGTTGGGAATAGAAAAAACGATCAGTATTTTGAAGTCTTTGAATACAGTTCCCAAGCAATCTGTGAGAGTTAACAATGCTAAAATTTCCAAAGAGGAGTTAGTATCTCAACTTCATTCGGCTGGATTTGATGTTTCAAGTAGCCAAGTTTCAAAAAGTGGTCTCATAATCGAAGGTGGCAACGTTCTGCATTCAAAGTTTTTTGAGGAAGGCCTTTTAACTCCTCAAGATGAAAGTGCCATGCTGCCGGTTGAAGAAATGAATGTTCAAGAATCAGATACAGTTTTAGATGCTTGCAGTGCGCCTGGTGGAAAGACTACCCAAATTGCTGCTTCATTGGACTCTGGAAAAGTAGTTGCGTTGGATATTCATGAAAAAAAGCTCAAAATTGTTCAAAAAAATGCTGCACGTTTAGGGGTTAGTGACAAGGTTGAAACCATAGCATTGGACGCAAGAAAAGTTGGCGATAAATTTGCCGATAACTATTTTGATAAGATCTTAGTTGATGCCCCATGCTCCGGTTTAGGATTAATGAGGCGCAAGCCGGAAATTAGGTATGAAAAGAAGCTTAGCGATATTCAAAAATTAGAAAACATTCAAGAACAGATTCTAGATTCAGTTGCAAAAAAAGTTAAAACTGGTGGTACTATTACTTACAGTACGTGCACCATTGTCAATCAAGAAAATCAGCAAGTAATTGAAAAATTTTTAAAACACAATTCTAATTTTGAAATTGCTCCAGTGTCCAAATCTTTCAGATTAAAAAGTTCTGTTAATTCTGGGATGATAAAGATTTACCCTGATGATTTTGATTCCGATGGATTTTTTGTTTGTTCACTTGTGCGAAAATCTTAATTTGGGGATAAAGATGTTATGGAAATTGCTTACAAGTCTTCAAAGGGCATGGTTCGAGATAAAAATGAAGATGCTGTTGGGGCCTATGAAAATAAAAATGGGTTAATTTTAGCTCTTATTTCAGACGGAATTGGGGGTAATAATGCCGGCGAAGTGGCTTCCAAAATGGTCATTGACAATGTTGGAAAATCCTTTAAACAAACTCAGATTACTTCTCTTGAAGAAATTGAACCGTGGTTTGAATCTAAGCTAGTTGATGCAAATGCAGCTATTATTGATGAGTCCAAATCTGACAAGAAGTTAGCTGGAATGGGGACTACCTTGGTAGCTGCTTTACAAGAAAAAAATAATGGGCTAATTGTCAATATTGGCGATAGCAGAGGATATCTTTTTACTAAAGGAAAATTGACCCAAATTACTGAAGATCACTCGTATGTCAATGAATTGGTTAAACATGGTGATATTACTCCTGATGAAGCAAAAAATAACCCTTATAAAAACATTATTACTAAGAGTTTGGGCATTAATGATGATTCATCGGCTGACTATCATTCTTACACCTTAAATTTTGGCGACCAACTTTTACTTTGTACTGACGGGCTTACCAATATGGTTAGCGATGAAATGATCAGCAAAATTTTGGCCGAAAATATCGAACTAACCGAAAAATGTACTGAATTAGTTGATTTGGCCAATGAACAGGGCGGTCAGGACAATATTACCGTCCTTATCCTCTTAAACAAACCGGGGGTGAATGTGGATGAATAATGGCTATATTTTAAATGACCGTTATAAAATTCTCTCACAAATCGGTGAAGGTGGGATGGCAGACGTTTATCTTGCCCAAGACTTAATCTTACACAGAAAAGTCGCCGTAAAATTTCTTCGACTAGACTTTCGTGATGATCCCAAGGCCAAGGCTCGATTTCAGCATGAAGCTATGGCCGCCTCAGGATTAAACAATCCGCATATTGTTGGGATTTTTGATGTCGATGAAGTTGAAGGGATGCAGTATATTGTAATGGAATGGGTCGATGGTGAAGACCTTAAGCATTACATTGCCGATAATTACCCAATTCCTCTCGGTCAAGCAGTTGATATCATGGAGCAAATCTGTTCGGCAGTTTCTGAAGCACACCGAAACAATATTATCCACCGTGATTTAAAACCGCAAAATATTTTAATTGATAAAAACCGTTACGTTAAAATTACCGACTTTGGAATATCTAAAGCTGAAACAGAAGATACAATGACTCAGACCCGATCAATTATTGGATCAATTCACTACCTTTCGCCAGAACAAATTAAAGGCCGAGCGGCAACAAAACAATCAGATATTTATTCGCTTGGGATTATTTTGTTTGAAATTTTGACTGGGAAAGTTCCCTTTAATGGTGACTCAGCTGTATCCATTGCTTTAAAACATTCTCAAGAACCTATGCCCTCGGTGAGAAAAATAAATCCCCAAATTCCTCAAGCTTTGGAAAATGTTGTTTTAAAAGCAACTGCAAAGGTTCCTTCTGATCGATATTTAAATGTTGATGAAATGGCAGCAGATTTAAATACTTCTCTGGAATTATCACGATCTGATGAAGCCAAATTTATTCCTGATTCAAAAAAAACTGTCAAAAATGATGTTGATGGTGAAACCAGAGTTTTGCCGTTCAATTCTTTGCCAAATGACGATTCGTTCATTAACAATGCCCAAGCTGATGAAAAACAAAATCAGCCTGAATCTAAACAAAGCAATAATTCAAAAAAGCCCAACCGAAAAAGACGAAGAAGAATTTTATTAACATCTTTGATTGGTGTATTACTGCTAATATTTATTTTCATATTTGTTAGTGCTATGGGTAAAACTCAGGTTCCTGTTGTCTCTGGTTTAGTAGAGAATGCAGCAGAACAAAAAATTGAGTCAGCAGATTTGATGGTCGGCAAAATAACTTATAAAAGCAGTTCCAATATTAATAAAGGTCGAGTCATTTATGCTGTTCCAAAAGAAAATTCCACGGTAAAAAAGAATAGCAAAGTTGACCTTGTTATCAGTAGCGGTCTTCGTGAAGTTCGAGTGGACAATTATGTTGGCGAAGACTACAGTCAGGTCGCAAAAAAGCTGGAAGCTAAGGGATTTAAAGTCAAAAGACGAAATGCTCCTTCAGATAACTTCAAACCTGGAAAAATTATTCAGCAGGATTTCCCAGTTGGGGCTAAATATGTGCCCGGTAAAACTACTTTAGTATTTGTAGTTTCAACTGGAATTAAAGAGGTTACTTTAAAAGATTTGACCGGAATGACTAAAGATCAGGTTATTAGTTATACCAACAAGTATGAATTAAATCCTACTTTTGAATATGTTTATTCAGATGGCCAACCAAACGGTCGAGTAGTTAGACAATCGCCACGGGCTGGACAGACTATTCGTCAGGGTTCAAACATTGCAATTTGGATTTCAAGAGGCTCGCAAAATAATTCAAAGGCCACTCCATTAAATTCTTTCAATATAAAAATCACAATTCCTTTCCTGGATGCTAGTTCAAGTAGCAGTCAAAGCAATTCAAATGGCAATTCTGGAAATTCAGGAAGCAATTCCGAAAACATCGTCTTGATCTATTTGAAAGATCATGATCATAGTCTTTCTAACGTTTACAAACAAATGGTCATAAAAAGTGATACAACCGTTTACCTACCTTTCAAATTAGCTAAAAATGAAGTTGGTAAGTATCGAGTGGTTCGTGACGGTAAAACTATTCTTCAGGGAAATAACATTACTGCTCAATCTCATTAATTTAATACTGCAAAACCAAATCATTTCTCTTATAATATAAGGGAAATGATTTTTTTGAGGTGATTAATTGGACACAGGGAAAATATACCAATCCTTAAGCGGTTTTTATGACGTAGTTTCAAACGGAAAAACTTTTCGAACAAGAGCTAGAGGAAATTTTCGAAAAAAAAATATTACGCCCTTGGTTGGCGACCTAGTAGAATTTCAAATAGAAGACGGCGATAAAGGATATATTCTAAAAGTTTTACCTAGAAGAAATTCTTTAGTTCGACCGCCAATCGCTAATATTGATCAAGCAATTGTTGTAACAGCGACTACTCAACCGGAGTTCTCGAGTAATTTACTTGATAGGCAATTAGTTGCTTTGGAAGTAAACAAAATTAAGCCACTAATTTATTTTTCCAAAACAGATTTACTTAACCAAGATATGGAAAAACATTTTGAAGAGGTTGCAAAAGGTTATCAACGGATTGGTTATGACGTTATTTTTCCAAAGCAAGCGTTTGATCAGGAATCCTTAGACCATCTGCGCCAACTGTTTTCTAATAAAGAAAATGTGATTATGGGCCAAACTGGGGCCGGAAAATCCACTTTATTAAATCATTTAGCTCCTGAGCTTAATTTAAAAACAGGAGAAATTTCGACAGCATTAAATCGTGGAAAACACACTACCAGAAAAGTAGCTTTGTTATCAGTAAATGATGGGTTAATTGCTGATACCCCTGGCTTTTCTTCTTATGACACTTTTACCATCGATTTTCGGGATCTTACTAAATATTTTCCCGAGTTTATGCGAGCTTCAGTTAAATGTCGTTTTCGTGGCTGTGTTCATGTTAATGAGCCTGGATGTGAAGTAAAAAAGCAAGTTGCTGATAAGCAAATTATGTCCAGTAGATATCAAAATTATCTTCAAATGTATACCGAAATTAAAAATCGGAAACCAAAATATTAATATATAAGGAGTTTTTATCGTTATGATTAAAATTGCGCCTTCAATTTTAAGTGCTGATTATGTTAATCTTCAAAGAGATATTGAAAAGGTTGATCAGGGTGGAGCTGATTATCTCCACATAGATATTATGGATGGATCATTTGTTCCAGCTTTATCCTATGGACCCGGTTGGGTTAAAGCAATTAAACCAATCACTGGGTTAGTGTTAGACGTGCACATGATGGTTATCAATCCTGAGAGATATGTTGAAGATTTTGCTAAGGCTGGTGCTGATATTATTGGAGTCCACGTTGAAGCAACTCCACATATCCATAGAGCCCTGCAGATGATCAATAACGCTGGTTCAAAAGCAGAAGTAGTTATTAATCCTGGTACCCCAGTTGAGCAGATTAAACCAGTTCTTCATATGGTTAAACAAGTTTTAGTTATGACTGTTAACCCTGGTTTTGGCGGCCAAAAGTTTTTGCCAGAAACAGTTTCCAAAATTTCTCAATTGAACCAAATTAAAAAACAACAAAACCTCGATTTTGATATTGAAATTGATGGTGGGGTTAACGATAAAACTGTCGTGGAGGCATACAAAGCGGGAGCTACTGTGGCTGTTGCCGGTTCCTACATTTTTGATGCCGATGACCCGGTTTCTAGAATCAATGCTCTCAAACAAGCAACAAAGTAAGTGGGTAAAATGACGGAAAACAAAGTTATTAATTTACTCGTTGGCGGCCCAACAGAACTTTGGCCTAATTCATTAACAAAAAAGCAAATCAAAGGCGACTGGATTGGTGTAGATCGAGGAAATCTTTATTTAATTAGAATGGGAATTGATCCGGTTGTCGCAATCGGAGACTTTGATTCCTTAAAACCTGAGGAAATGTCTTTGGTAGAAGAACATGTCAAAGATATTCGTCGGTCAATTCCAGAAAAAGACGATACGGACACTCAATTAGGCTTGAAAGTTGCTTTGGATGAATATCAAGCTGATCGTTTAGATATATATGGTGCCACCGGCGGGCGAATTGATCATTTCTTATCAAATCTTTGGTTGGTTCTTGAACCACGTTTTCAAAAATACGCTGAGAAAATTCGACTAATTGACCGTCAAAATACGATTACTTTTTATTTGCCAGGTAAATATACAGTTAGAAAAGAATCAGACAAAAAATATCTGGCATTTGTTGCGCTGACTTCGGTTAAAAACTTGAGTCTCTTTGATGAAAAATATCCTTTGGATAAATACCAAGTTAAATTGCCAATGTCATTGGCAAGTAATGAGTTTATTGGCAATTCAGGGACATTTAGTTTTGACAGTGGGATTATGGCTGTTATCCAAAGTAAAGATTTAAAAAAGACAATATAAAAAACAGCTTAATGTTGGATGAAGTCAAATCTTTTCCCAACATTAAGCTGTTTTTAAAATAAAAAAGCCGCAATCGCGACTTAATTAACTGGTAACCATATTATTTGAATTAAACTCGAGTTACTTTACCTGATTTGAGGGTTCGAGCAGTAATCCAAACTTTCTTTGGTTTTCCGTCGACAAGAATGCGAACTTTTTGCAAATTTGGATTCCAGTTACGACGACTTGAATTCAAAGCGTGAGAACGCTTGTTACCAAAACGAGTACGCTTGCCATTGATAAAATCTTTAGCCATGGGTAAAATTCCCCTTTCTCTGATTTATATCAGATCTCTTAATTTGTTCCACTCAAATAATCTATCATAATTACCTTGATATTGCAATACTTTTCTTTCAAGTAATTTTACTTGACAGCTACTTTAATTAATTTCTGTTTACTTTGGTTTTTCTTTAGGTTGTGGTAATATTAACTATCGTTAAAGTGCTTAACAATTAAAATTGGCAGTTTTTTAAGGAGGCTGTATATTAATGGCCGTCAAAATTAAAACAAAATTTGGGACAGTTGATATCGACAATAATGTTATTGCAAATGTTGTCGGTGGAGCTGCCACTGATAATTACGGCGTGGTTGGAATGGCTAGTCAAAATGCCATTCGAGATAACGTGAACGATATTTTAAAAATTGAGAACTACTTTAAAGGAGTCCAAGTTCATCAAAAGGATAATAAACTTAGTGTAGATGTTTACATTATCGTAAGTTATGGAACAAAGATTTCTGAAGTATGCAAAACTGTTCAATCAAAAGTAAAGTATAATCTAGAAAGTATGCTTGGTGTGACCGCAGATTCAGTCAACGTTATTGTTCAGGGCGTCCAAGTATTGAACGATTAACATAGAAATGTGGTTTGCTAGGAGGAAAAAGTAGTTGAAAGTAACAAAAATTACTAATGTCGAGTTTTCGACAATGGTTAAAGCTGCGTCCAACAAATTGAATAAAAATGCTGAATTTATTAATTCACTTAATGTATTTCCGGTTCCGGACGGAGATACTGGTACTAATATGAGTCTTTCTTTGGCAAGTGGGTCAAAATATGTTGCTCAAAATGTTAGTTCAAATGTAGGTGAACTGGGTAAATCTTTAGCTAAGGGTCTTTTAATGGGTGCCAGAGGTAATTCTGGGGTGATTCTTTCCCAAATCTTTAGAGGATTCTCAAAGTCTATTGAAGGCAAGGAATCATTAGGAGCTCAGGACTTAGCAGATGCTTTTGTCGCTGGAACTGAAACAGCCTATAAGTCAGTTATGAAACCCACTGAAGGGACAATTTTAACAGTTGTTCGTTTAGCAGCCAAAGCTGGTAAGGACGCTGCGTCAACAACAAATGATATCGTCAAAGTGATGGATGCCATTTATGAAGGATCAAAAGCGGCTTTGAAACAGACGCCAGATCTTTTGCCAGTTCTAAAACAAGTTGGGGTTGTTGATTCAGGCGGGCAGGGGTTAACTTTTGTCCTTGAAGCTTTTGACGATGTTTTAAATGGCCATGAAGATCAGTCGGACAGTACTCATCAACCTAGTGATCAAGAAATGACTGAAATGATTGATGCTGCTCATCATCAAAGTGTTCAGAGTAAATTGGATCCTAATGACATTGTTTATGGGTATTGCACTCAGATTATGGTTCGAATTGGCAAGGGTAAAGAAGTTGAGCATAAATTTGATTACCAAACTTTTTATGATTATTTGGCAAAACTAGGTGATTCTTTACTGGTTGTTAACGATGAAGATATTGTCAAAGTTCATGTTCACACAGAACATCCTGGTAAGGTTCTTGCCTGGGGACAAGAGTTTGGTGATTTAGCTACTGTTAAAGTGGATAATATGCGAATGCAGCAGGAAACAATTATTGAGGGCGATGAACAGGCTGCAAAGGAAGAAACTCCAGTTCAAAGAGCCACTGAACTTAAATCCCAAAATAAGCCTGCTTCAGATGTGGCAGTCATTTCAATTGCTTCTGGTAAGGGATTAAAGGCCCTATTTGAAAGCTTGGGTGTCAATTATATCTTAAATGGCGGTCAAACAATGAATCCTAGTACTGAGGACATTGTCAATGCCATTGAAGCTACAAAAGCCAAAAAGGTGATTGTTTTACCAAATAATAAGAATATCTTTTTGGCCGCAGAACAAGCCGCAAAAGTGGTTAAGATTCCGACCGTGATTGTCCACAGTCAAACAATTTCTCAAGGTATTACAGCAATGTTAGGATTTAATCCGGACAATTCACTGGATGACAACCAAAAGGAAATGGAAGATAACCTTCAATACGTTAAATCTGGCCAAGTTACCAATGCGGTTAGGGACACTGAAATCGATGGTTTTAACGTTAAAAAGGATCAGTTTATGGGTATTGCTGACGGGTCAATTGTGAGCGTGTCCGATGATTTAAGTGAAGCAGCTGTCAATATGGTCAAAGCCATGTTAGACGAAGACAGCGAGGCCATCACCGTTATATACGGAGATGGGGCTAATAAGAAGCTGGCTGACAAAGTAGCTCAACAAATTTCAGGTCTAGATGATGATTTGGAAGTTGAAGTTCACGAAGGCGATCAGCCTGTTTATCCTCTCTTAATTTCGGTCGAATAATTACAAATAAAGTTTGGTCAAAGACCAAACTTTATTTTCTTATGTAAAGAAAGAAGGGAATATCAATAATGAAAAACTTGGGAGATCCAGTTAGTATTCTTAAGGGTGTCGGGGAAAAGACTGCGGTTTCTCTTAATAAACTCGGAATAAATACGATTATGGATTTGCTTACTTATTTCCCAAGAAGATATGATGATCTTTCTTTAAAAAATTTAAATCAGGCAGTGGATGGCCAAAAGGTAACAGTTAAAGGGATTGTGGCCACAAATCCGGTATTAAGCTACTTTGGCCGTCATCGAAGTCGACTTAGTTTTAGAATTAAAATTAACGATGATATATTTAACGTAACTTTTTTTAACCAACCTTGGCTAAAAAAACAAATCGAGCTGGAAAAAGAAGTTATTGTCTTTGGTTCTTTTGATCGGGTCAAAAATAAGATTTTAGGCATGAAGATTTTAAACAGCAGTCAAGAGAATTCTTTTAATTCAGTTTACCCGTCAATTAAAGAGATTCGACAAAATACCATAAAAAAGTTGATTTTACAGGCTTATCAGGAATATCAAGAAGTAATTCCTGAACTCATTCCTGACAAGCTCATCAATAAGTATCGTTTGGAACCATTTAAAAAAACAATTCATAATATGCATTTTCCTAAGAATCAGGTTGAAGCTCAAAAAGCACTGAGAACGGCTAAGTTTGATGAATTCTTTATTTTTTCGATGAAAATGCAAATTTTAAAAAACAAGCAGCGAAAAAAAGATAAACAGGCAGAAATTGCTTTTAATTCTGATTTTGTCAAAAAATTTATTCACCGTTTAACATTCAAATTGACCGATGCTCAAAAGAAAGCCACTGATGAAATTTTAGCAGATTTAAAGTCACCTTATCCGATGAATCGTCTTCTTCAAGGAGATGTTGGCAGTGGTAAAACTGTTGTGGCCGCTGCCTGTGTTGCCGCTACGGTAAGTGCAGGCAAGCAAGCTGCTATAATGGCCCCGACCGAAATCTTAGCTGAACAGCATGCCAATAACTTTGCCAGAGTCTTTTCAGGACTGGGAATAAATATTGGTTTATTGACTGGTAGTACTTCCCAAGCCGCCAGAAAAGAACTGTTGCCAAGAATTGCAAATGGTGAAATCAATTTTATTGTTGGCACTCACGCGCTTTTTCAAAATGACATTCAGTACCACGATTTAGGGTTAGCAATTATAGATGAACAACATCGTTTTGGAGTTAATCAAAGGCGAGCCTTCAGAGTAAAGGGAGATCATACTAATGTTTTAGCAATGACGGCAACCCCAATTCCAAGGACTTTGGCCATAACAATGTATGGAGATATGGATGTTTCAATCATTGACCAACTGCCTGCGGGCAGAAAGCCGGTTAAAACCACTTGGATTTCCGCCGCAAAGACAAATTCCGCTGTTGGATTTGTTAACAAACAGTTAAAGTTAGGCCATCAAGCTTATGTTGTTACGCCATTAATTGAAGAATCCGATGCTGTGGATATGAAGAATGCCATCGCAATTCATGACCGATTTAAGGCAATATTTGAACCAAAATATAAGGTTGGCTTACTCCACGGGCAAATGACCTCTGAGCAAAAAGAAGACGTAATGGTTGCCTTTAAAAATAATGAGTTTCAAATTTTAGTAGCCACCACCGTAATTGAAGTTGGCGTCGACGTTGCTAATGCTAACACGATGGTAATTTTTGACGCGGACCATTTTGGGTTATCTCAATTACACCAGTTAAGAGGCAGAGTGGGCAGAAGTTCTGATCAGTCCTACTGTATTTTAATTGCTGATCCAACAAATAAAATTGGTAAACAGCGAATGAAGGCAATTTCAACCAGCACTAATGGCTTTTTCTTATCTCAAAAAGATTTGGAGCTAAGAGGCCAAGGAGATGTGACCGGTAGCAAACAATCAGGGATGCCAGATTTTAAAGTAGGCGATCCAATTGGTGATTTGAATATTCTAAGTGTTGCTACCCAAGAAGCAGCTGCCGTTGTTTCTGATAATAATTGGCAAAGCCAGCCTCAAAATGTACAATTAGCTCAGTACCTAAGAATTAACCAAAAAATTTTAACTGATTGAAGGGAAAAAAATGAAGATTGCAGTTGATGCCATGGGCGGTGACTATGCCCCTGAGCAAATTGTCAAGGGAATCGAGCTCGCTCGGGATGCTAATCCCGACATTTCTTTTCAGCTTTTTGGAAAATCAGATGAGATTAAGAAGTATTTAAAAAACCAAGGCAATATCGAAATAATTGACACGGATGTTGTCATTGATATGGGAGACGAACCAGTTAAAGCCGTTCGCCAAAAAAGAAAATCTAGTTTAGTATTAGCAGCCCAAGCGGTAAAGGATGGCAAAGCCGATGCTTTTTATTCTGCTGGAAGTACTGGAGCAATCCTAGCTGCCGGGTTATTTGTAATTGGCAGAATCAAAGGAATTGATCGACCTGGGCTTACAACCACTTTGCCAGTAATTAATAAGGATGGTTCAATTGGACAATTTTTGTTAATTGATGTCGGGGCAAATGCCGATACTAAAGTTCTCAACGTTTATGAATATGCACTAATGGGAAGGTTCTATGCCCAGGCCATTATGGGAATTAAAAATCCAACAATTGGTCTTTTGAATAATGGAACAGAAGCCGATAAAGGTGATATGAAGCACCGTGAAATTCATGATTTACTTTTGGAAAACAAGGAATTAAATTTTATTGGTAATGTTGAATCCAGAGAGCTTTTAAATGGGGCCGCCAATGTTGTGGTTACTGATGGCTTTACTGGTAACGCGGTTTTAAAGAGTATTGAAGGAACTGCAGGCAGCATGTTGAACTTGATTAAATCATCAATAATGTCAGGGGGGTTAAAATCGAAGCTAGGGGCTTTGATGTTGAAAGATGTCTTCAAGAAGATCGGCAAGAATTTGGATTATTCTCAATACGGAGGAGCAGTTTTTCTAGGAGTTAAATCACCTGTTATTAAAAGCCATGGGAGCAGTAAAGCTAAAACAGTCAAGTTTGCAATGGATCAAATCAAACAAATTGTAAATTCCAAGATGATTCCTCAGGTTAATGATTATCTTCAAAGTCATGAAGATGAAATTCAGGCAATTAAAGATAAAGTTAAAAGTAGTAAATAATTTGATATAATTGTTTAGTAGTGGAATTTAAATTGAAATAGGTGTAAAAAATGTCTAAAGAAGAAATCTTTAATAAAATTGCAGATATGGTTGCCGATCAATTTGATGTTGATCGCAGTAAAATTACTGGTTATTTAAACTTTAAAAATGATCTGGATGCCGACTCAATTGATTTTGTTGAATTTGTTTTAGATCTTGAAGATACATTTAACGCAGAAATTTCTGACGAAGATGCTGAAAAATTAAATACAATTAATGAAGCAGTTGATTATATTCTGAAAAATCAAAATACAGAAAAAGACGATAAAAATAATTAATATTTGTCTAGATAAGGGAGGATTGTTTTGATAAAGGGTTTAAACGAGATGCTAAAGCAGGACTTTAATATCGTATTTAATGATCCTGATCGACTTGACGAGGCATTTACTCAAGCTTCATATGTAAACGAACACCCAGGCGAAAATTTAAAATTCTATGAAAGAATTGAATTTTTAGGTGATGCCGTTTTGGAACTGGTTGTTTCCGAATATATCTATAAACGTTATCCCCAACTTCCCCAAGGTCGTTTAACTCGCCTCAGAGCAGCAATGGTTAACGAAAAAAGTTTCAGTACTTTTGCCCGTCAATGTCGTTTTAATGAATTCATTCGATTAGGTAAAGGTGAGGAAAAAGCTCATGCTCGAGATCGAGATTCACTTCTTTGTGATATTTTCGAGTCTTTTGTAGGAGCACTTTACTTGGATCAAGGGAAAAAAGCAGTTGAAAACTTTTGTCATCAAGTAATTTTTCCTAAACTTGATGAAGGGATGTTTGCAGAGTTTTTTGATCATAAAACGGAATTACAAGAAGTTGCTCAAGAAAAAGGTCCAGTTGCAATTGACTATATTCTTTTGGATGAAAATGGACCTGATAATGACCGCCAGTTCAAAGTAAAAGTCATGATTAACAATAAGGAATACGGGGTTGGAACCGGAAGTTCTAAAAAAAATGCTGAACAAAAAGCAGCTCAGCAGGCTTTGAGTCATTTTAATACGGGAAATATTACATTATTGTAGAGAATGGTGAATGATCTTTGCAACTTAAATCAATTGAAATTAATGGTTTTAAGTCCTTTGCGGATAAAACCAAGATAGATTTTCCTAAAGGTATGACTGGAATCGTTGGACCTAATGGTAGTGGAAAAAGCAATATTGCTGAATCAATCCGCTGGGTCTTAGGCGAACAGTCTGCCAAAAGTTTAAGGGGAAATAAAATGCCGGATGTGATTTTCTCCGGCTCAGCAGACCGCAGTCAAGAAAATATGGCTACGGTCAATTTGGTGTTGGATAATAGTGATCATTATATTGACAATCCTTTTAATGAATTAAAAATCACTCGAAAACTTTTTAGAGATGGTGAAAGTTCTTACCTGATTAATGATCAAGAATGTCGCTTAAAAGATATTACAAATTTGTTCATGGATAGTGGTATTGGCCAAGGTTCCTTATCAATTATTTCCCAAGGGAATGTTGAAGCAATTTTTAACAGCAAGCCAACCGAAAGGCGTTCTGTTTTTGAAAACGTTGCTGGGGTTTATAAGTTCAAACAACAAAAGCGTTCAGCAGAAATGGAGCTTACCAAAACTGCCGATAATTTGGACAGAATTTCAGATATTATTCACGAAATTAAAACTCAGTTAGGTCCTCTTGAAGAACAAAGCAGTTTAGCCAAGGATTACCTTGATCAAAAGGATAAATTAGACAAACTTGAAAAACAACATTTGATTATAAATTTTGATCAGTTCTCAAAAGATTTCGAGAAAAGTAGCGCCAATGTAGAAAAGAACACTCAAATAGTAGCTCAAATACAGGATTCAATTGATGGTTTCGATGAACAAAGAAATTCTTTAAAAAAAGAGATCACCAATAACCTTAATTTGATTGACCAATTATCTGAGGATTATTTAAAAATTTCTGAATCAATTCAAGCAAAAAAAAGCCACCATCAGCTTTCAGTTCAACAAAAAGAGTTCTTAATCCAGCAAAAAGATGAACTAGTTCAAAGACAAAGTTCCCTTGAAAATCAGTTAAAGGAATTAAATGCGGGAGTAGACAGATTCTCTACGCAAGAAAATTCGGTTCAACAAAATTTGGACCAACTTTTGGTAAAAAGACAAGTTTGTTTGCAAAATATTCAAGATTTAGAAAAGCGCCAATTTGATCAGGAAATTGAGCAACTAAGGACTAATTATGTTGATACCCTTCAAGATCAGTCGGATATAAAGAACAAAATCATGATGGCCGATCGCGATAGCAAACAAACAATCGATCAAATTAGTTCCAGGAATTCTCATTTAGAGGATTTAAAGACTGAATTAACAAAAGTTAGCAACCAGGCTGATAAGCAAAAAGACGTTGTTTCCAAATTTGCAGAGCAAGCAACTTTGTTAAATTCTCAAATCAAATCTCAAGATGAGCATCAAGAAGAATTAAAAAAACAAATCGAGTCTAGTCGAAAAAGTTGGTTAGCAGCTTTGAAGATTGCTGAAGAAACTAAGGCTAAAAAACGTTCACTGCAAAATATTGTGGATTCTCATAGAGGATATTACTATGGAGTTAGTAATCTTTTAAAACATAAGGATCAACTTAAAGGTATTGCAGGGCCGGTTGCTGATTATTTAAAAATCCCTCCAAAGTTTGTGAAGGCAATTGATACTGCTTTGGGTTCCCAATCTCAATATGTAATTGTTAAAGATAATCAGTCGGCTTCATTAGCAATTAAATTTTTGACCCAGAATCGGATGGGCCGAGTTACTTTACTTCCGGTTTCAACCATTCAATCAAGAAAAATAGGTTCAGAAGTCCTATCAAATGCCTCTAAAGAAAAGGGTTTTGTTGGCATTGCCTCAACGTTAATTAAAATTAATCCAAAGCTGAAAAATATTAGTGAGTTTCTTTTGGGAACGGTTATTATTGCGGATAATTTGGATAATGCAATTCTAATTAGTAAGAAAATCTATCATCGGGCAAGAATTGTCACATTAGATGGCCAAATTGTAAATACCGGTGGGTCTTTAACTGGTGGGGCAAATAAGAATCAAACAAAAGATGTTCTGGTTCAAAAGAGTGAATTGGAAACTTTGGCCAATACAATTGTTACAATGGATGAAAAATTATCGGCCAAAGAATCTGAACTAAAAAATTCTCAAGCAAATCTTGATAAGTTTCAGTCACAAACTGAGAATTTAAAGCAAAAATTAACTGACTTAAATAGGTTATATCAGTCAGCCAAGCTACGTTTTGATTCACTTCAAAAGGACGTTAATGATTATAAAAAGCAAGTTAAAGTTGAGAATCTCTCAATTAAAAACATTAAACATGAGCGCTTGAATGAAGATTCTGTTGATACTCTGAAAGATCAAAATAAGCGAGTCTCTGAAAAGTTAGCCAATATTAATAAGCAAATTTCTAATTTACAAATGCTTTCGGATCAAACTCAAGAAAAAATAAAGAACTTTGAAAAAGTCAGCGAGAATCTCGACACGCAAATCAGTGATTTAAAGCAACAAAAGTCACAAATTAAAGGCCAATCGGCTTCTTTGAGAGACCAAATCAAGAATTCTTTAGCCACCAGAGACCAAATCAGCCAACAAATAAAAGAGGCTCAAGATAAACTTGATTCTCAAGTTGAGTCAGAAAAAATCAATCTACAAATTGCTAAGGATAAAAGCAAACAGTCTTCAATCAGTCAAAAGTCTACAAATTTAAAGGCAACAGTTACAAACAAAGAAAAGTTACTAAATGAACTTGAAGAAAAGATTAAAGTTCAAAACACCAATTTGAGTAACACTAAAGTCGCCTTAAACAATGACCAATCTAGCAAATCAGCGATTCAAGAAAAAATTATAAAAACCAGAGAAAACTTGATAAACAACTTTTCTTTAGACCCGGTTAAAGACCCTTATGAATTAGCAGATGTTGATGTTACCGAAATCAAAAGTCAAATCAAGCTTCTTAGAATGGGAATCGAGGAAATTGGTTCGGTAAATGTCGGAGCAATTCAAGAGTTTAGTGAAGTGTCTGATCGCTATGAATTTTTAACTAAACAACAAGAAGACCTCCAAAAGGCAAAACAGCGATTAGAGAATACGATGAATCAAATGGATTCAAAAATTGCCCGTCGCTTCAAAGAAACATTTGACCTGGTTTCTAAGAGCTTTTCGAAAGTTTTTGTTGATATGTTTGGTGGCGGGCAAGCCCGCCTGGAGCTCACTGACCCAACTAATTTACTGGAATCTGGGATTGAAATCATGGTCCAGCCTCCTGGTAAGAACTTTCGAAGCTTAAGTCTCCTTTCTGGAGGTGAAAAGGCTCTGACAGCCATCACCCTATTATTTGCAATCATCAAATTCAAACCAGTTCCATTTTGTATTTTGGATGAAGCTGAAGCTGCTTTAGACCCATACAATGCAGATAGGTTTGCCAATTATTTAAAACGTTTTGGTCAAAGTACGCAATTTATTGTCATTACCCATAGAAAAGAAACTATGATATATGCTGATCAGCTGTATGGTATTACGATGCAAGAATCCGGGGTTTCAAAGGTTGTTGCAGTCAGTCTTGATAACTTATCCAAAGAGGTGAATTAAATGGGATTATTTGATATTTTTCGAAGAAAATCTCAAAAAGAAACTGAAGAAGAAAAAAAAGAGCAAAAAACTGAAACTCCAAATAGTGAATCTTCCAATAAACCAGAGCAACTTGAAGAAAAAAAGACCACTGAGAATCAAAAAGTTCCAGTTAACAAGCAGTCAGAACCGGCGACTCCTCAAAAAGTAGAAGCTAAGGAAACTAATGATTTCAAACAAGGCCAAGCTGCTTTCTCTGATTCTGATAATAGTGTTTCTTTACAAAAAGCTGTTAGTTCAGAAAAGAATTTAGTTCAAGATAGTGATCATTCATTATTAAAAGAAAACGTTTCTTCTAAAAAACAAGAACCCAATCCCTCAACAGACACAAAAGTTTCATCTTCAAGTGATTCAGATAACAAAAGTTCTGAAGACACTACTGATAATACTTATGAAAGGGGATTGGCCAAATCTAGATCAACTTTTGGCCAGCGGCTTAATGCGTTACTGGCTAATTTTAGAAGTGTTGACGAATCATTTTTTGATGACTTGGAAGATATGCTGATTGAATCCGATGTTGGTTTTGAAACTTCAATGAAGATTACTGATGAATTAAAGGAAGAAGTAAAGCTTCAAAACGTTAAAAAATCTAAAGATGTTCAAAATGTCATCGTGGAAAAAATGATTGATTTGTATGATCAAGCTGGGACAGGTGAAAATAATTCAATCAATTTTGCCAAAAGTGGCCCAACTGTTCTTTTGTTTGTCGGAGTTAATGGTGTCGGAAAAACAACTACTATCGGTAAGATGGCCAAAATGTTTAAAGATCAGGGTAAAAAAGTTTTGTTGGTTGCCGCCGACACTTTTCGAGCTGGTGCAATTGAACAGCTTAACGTTTGGGCTCAACAAGACGGAGTCGATATCGTTAAAGGCAAAGTTCAAGTTGATCCTTCTGCTGCAGTTTATGACGGGGTTACTAAAGCCAAAAAAGAGAATTATGATATTTTGATGGTTGATACTGCTGGTCGGCTTCAAAATAAAGTTAACTTAATGAATGAACTTGCCAAAATGAAGAAAGTTTTGACAAGAGAGATTCCAGAAGCTCCTCATGAAATACTTTTAGTTTTGGATGCAACCACAGGTCAAAATGCATTGAGTCAAGCAAAAACATTCAAAGACACTACAGATGTCACAGGTATTGTATTAACCAAATTGGACGGAACAGCGCGTGGTGGGATTGTTTTGGCAATTCGAAACGAACTCCATCTACCTGTAAAATACGTTGGTTTAGGTGAAAAGGTCACTGATTTGCAAAAATTTGATCCTAGCGAATTTGTATATGGTTTATTTAAGGGATTGATCTCTGAAAATTAATTTTAAAGTTAGGGGTATGTAAAATGGAACTTGAAAAAAATAATTATATCAATTCGCTTTTTGAGTTTTACCAGCCCTTATTAACTAAGAAACAATCAGATTATATTCAGCTTTACTATGCCGATGATTATTCCTTGGGTGAAATTGCTCAAGATTTTAACGTTAGCCGCCAAGCGGTTTATGACAATATTCGGCGCTCCGAGAAAATCTTAGAGAGTTATGAAAAGGAATTGGATTTGTACCATAGTTTTACAGTTAGAAATAAGAAACTCGATACAATTCGTGATTACGTCGAAAAAAAATATCCCAGTGATAAGAAACTGAATGAATTAGTAAACAGTCTAGAAATTACTGAAGAAGAATGAGAGGATAAGAAATGGCTTTTGAAGGATTAACAGAACGGCTGCAGAATGCCATGAAGACACTTCGGGGAAAAGGTAAAGTTTCTCAATCGGATCTTCGCCAAACGATGCGAGAAATTCGGTTAGCTTTATTAGACGCCGATGTTAATTTTACTGTTGTAAGAAATTTTGTTAAACAAGTAGAACAAAGAGCAGAAGGCGCCAAGGTTCTTGAAGGATTAAACCCATCTCAGCAAATCGTCAAAATTGTTGATGAAGAGCTTACCAAAACCATGGGTGAAGAAGCAGTTCCCTTAAACAAATCCGAAAAGATTCCGACCATTATCATGATGGCTGGTCTTCAAGGTGCTGGTAAAACCACTACCGCGGGTAAACTAGCCCTCAAGCTTAAAACTGAGAATAAAGCTAGGCCATTGTTAATTGCTGACGATGTTTATCGACCTGCTGCCATTGATCAACTGCAGACGGTGGGTGATCAAATTGGAGTTCCAGTATTTCAGCTTGGTACTGATGTTGATCCGGTTGAAATTGCTAAAAAAGGTCTGGAACATGCCAGAGAAAACCATAATGATTATGTAATTATCGATACTGCCGGTCGGCTTCAGATTGATGAAGCATTGATGGCCGAATTAAGTAATATCAAAAAAGCGGTCCAACCCGATGAAATCCTTTTGGTGATCGATTCAATGACCGGTCAAAATGCAGTTCCCACAGCGCAAGGATTCAACGATACTTTGGATATTACCGGTGTTGTTTTAACTAAATTAGATGCCGATACCCGTGGTGGTGCCGCACTTTCAATTAGAGCGGTCACTAATAAACCAATTAAATTTATTGGTGAGGGTGAAAAAATGTCTGATCTGGATGTTTTCCATCCAGACCGAATGGCCTCTAGAATTTTGGGCATGGGCGACATGCTCTCTTTGATTGAAAAGACTCAAAAAGAGTACGATGAAAAGCAGGCCCAAGAATTATCAGAAAAAATTAAAGAAAATACTTTTGATTTTAACGATTTCCTAGATCAGCTTTCACAGATCCAAAAAATGGGCCCAATGGAAGATATTATCAAAATGATTCCTGGTATGGCCACTAATCCCGCTTTAAAGAATGTCAATATGGACCCGAAAGATTTGGAACATCTCAAGGCTATTATCTATTCCATGACTGAAACGGAACGAACAGATCCTGATGTTTTGAATCCTTCAAGGAGAAGAAGAATTGCCAAGGGATCTGGACGGCCAGTTCAAGAAGTTAACCGGATGATAAAGCAATTTGGTCAAATGAAGGACATGATGAACAAGGTCTCAAATGGAAACCTTTCTGGTATGCAAAATATGATGAATTCTACTGGAATGGGTGGCAAGCTTTCCGGCTTGGCAATGAAACAAATGAGTCGTCGTTTTAAAAAAAATAAGCGCAAGAGAATGAAGAGAAACAAAAAAAGACGCCGTTAATCTTTCAGATTTATGGTGTAAAGAAAAAAACCTTTACAACCATCTAGAATACTGGTATATTATTAAACGTGAAAAGATTATGGGAGGTAAAAGCATGTCTGTTAAAATTCGTTTAAAGCGCATGGGCTCAAAGAAACGTCCATTCTATCGTATTGTTGTTGCTGATTCACGTAGTCCTCGTGATGGCCGTTTCATTGAAAAAGTTGGTACTTATAGTCCATTGGAACAACCTTCAAAAGTTACCCTTAACGAAGAAGACATTCTTAACTGGTTGAATAATGGTGCACAACCATCAGATACTGTTAAGAATATTCTTTCTAATGCCGGTATTATGAAGAAGTATCACGAAGCTAAATACTCAAAAAAGTAAAGTGAGTGATTAATCGTCGTGACTAATATTGATAAGTTAATAAAAATAATCATCTCTCCTTTAGTAGATTATCCAAATGATATTAATATTTCTCATAATGAAACCGAAAGATTTAACGAATACCATATTCAGTTAAATTCTGAGGATGTTGGGAGAATTATTGGTAAACAAGGTCACGTTATTCAAACAATTAGAACAATTGTTTATAGCGTTCCGGTTGGCGATCAAAAAAAGACTAGATTGATAGTTGACGATGATAAGTAGGAGTTCTTGAACAAACTATGATTATTAGTTTGTTTGAGAACTTTTTTCTTAAAATTTTTTTCAAATTGATAACTGCTTTTTGGAGGACTAAATGAATTACTATAACGTTGGTAAAATCGTTAATACACAAGGAATTAAGGGAGAAGTTAGGGTACTTGCGATTACCGACTTTCCTGATTCTAGATTCAAAAAGGGCAACACTGTTTATGCTCAAGTTTCCCACAAAGGTAAACAAGAAAAATTAAAATTGATTATTGATGGAGTTAGAAAACACAAGGGGTTCATCTTACTGCACTTTAAGGGTTATGACTCAATTAATGATGTTGAATTTTTGAAACCTTCAATTTTAACAGTGGACCAAACTCAATTAAGTTCCGACGATTTAAAGCAGGGAGAATATTATTATCACCAGATAATCGGATTGACCGTCATTGATTCAAAAGGAACAGTAATCGGAAAAATTTCTGAAATTATCGCCCTTGGTTCAAATGATGTTTGGACAGTAAAACGTTCAGGTAAAAAAGATTTACTACTTCCTAAGATTAATAGTGTCATCAAAAAAGTTGATTTAGAAAAAAAACAGGTTTTAGTAGATATTCCGGAGGGCTTAGATGATGAAGATTGATGTTTTAAGTCTTTTTCCAGAAATGTTTGATGCACCTCTACATGACTCAATTATCGGCTTAGCTATTGAGAAGGGCATTCTAAAAATTGATGTAACTAATTTTAGAGACTTTACAAAAGATAAGCATCGTCATGTTGACGATTATCCGTTTGGCGGTGGAGCTGGAATGCTTTTGCAGGCTCAACCAATTTTTGATGCTTTTCAACACACCCAAAACCAAGCCAAACTCCAAGGTTATGAACCTGGTCGAGTAATTCTGATGGATCCTGCTGGTAAAAAATTTAATCAAAAAGCTGCTCAGAAATTATCTCAAGAAAAACATTTAACTTTTATTTGTGGGCATTATGAAGGCTACGATGAAAGAATAAGGACTTTAGTATCTGATGAATTTTCAATTGGTGATTACGTTCTTACGGGTGGTGAACTTCCTGCCATGGTAATGATAGATTCAATCAGTCGCCTTGTTCCAGGTGTCTTAGGAAACGAAGAATCACCAATCCATGAATCCTTTTCCCATGGCTTATTGGAAGGTCCTCAGTACACTCGGCCAGCAGACTTTCGTGGCATGAAAGTTCCAGAAGTTCTGATTTCTGGGGATCATAAAAAAATTGATCTTTTTCATCAAAAAGAGGCTCTTAGACGCACCTATTTGCGAAGGCCGGAATTAATTAATCACCAAAATCTTTCTGCTACTCAAAAAAAGCTTCTTGCCGATGTTCGAGTTGAGGAAGAAGAAAAACAAGGTAAACAGCCCTTGTGACAAGAAAAAAGTCTTTACACTTAAATTAGGTTTATGATACACTATTCTGTGGCGTTAGCCGCAAAACAACATTCCGCTGTCGACCTTGGACGAGATAATGAATGTTAGTGAAAGGAAGATTTGTTTATGCGACAAAATCAATTAATCGAGAAGATCAACAATTCTCAACTTCGTTCTGATATCCCTGACTTTCGTGCTGGAGATACTATCAGAGTCCATGTTAAGGTTGTTGAAGGAACCCATGAACGTATTCAGTTATTTGAAGGTGTGGTAACTAAGCGAAAGGGAAGTGGCATTCAAGCCACTTACACAGTTCGTAAGGTAAGCAATGGTGTTGGAGTTGAAAGAGTATTCCCACTGAACTCACCACGTGTAGATAAAATTGAAGTTATTCGTCATGGTAGTGTTCGTCGTGCTAAACTCTATTACTTGCGCAACTTACAAGGTAAGGCTGCAAGAATTAGAGAATCACGTCGTCCTCGCTAACCTCAAATCAGAGTTGAATTTAGGCAAAAGCTTAGATTTCAACTCTTTTTTTAAATTCAAAAAGAAAGCGGCACCAAAATTATTAAGCTATCAATTCACCTAAATTTTAATAATTAGTTAAGCTAATTTTTTCTACTTTACACCAGTTATTAAAAAGGTAAAATTGCCGTTATCCTTATGAGTTAAGGGGGGGATTGAATGAATCAAAACCAAAAAAATATTGCTTGGTTTATCAGTTATTTAAGAAATGAACGGCTTTATTCAGATAAAACTGTGCTTTCTTATCAAGAAAACATTGAATCATTTCTCAAATTTTTAAATCAGGTCCCTGAAGATTCTAAGGATTTAGCAAAGATAGATGCCTATGATGTCCAGTCTTACCTGTCATTTTTATACGATCAAAAGTATTCCAAAAATTCAGTGGCTCAAAAGGTTTCATCATTAAGGTCTTTTTATACTTTTTTGGTGAAAAATAGCGTTGTTAAAACAGAACCTTTCCAATTTGTTCATTTAAAAACAGAAAGGAACCATTTACCAAGATTCTTCTACCAAGATGAAATGAACGCGCTTTTCCAGGGGGCTGACAGTAATCCCAATAAACAGTTAGCTGCTCGTGATTCGGCAATTTTGGAATTGTTTTATTCAACTGGAATTCGGGTAAGTGAATGCGTTGGGATTCGTTTGGAAGATTTGGACATGGTCAATCAAATGCTCCTTGTTTTTGGAAAGGGCAATAAACAAAGGTTTGTCCCGTTTGGAAATCACTGTAAAAAGGCGTTAAATGCTTATTTGATTGTTCGCAAAAACATCATGGATAAATACAATCAAAGCCACAAATACCTTTTTGTAAATCATTTAGGACGACCAATTACCCCAAGAGGAATAGAATACATCTTAGACGATGTCGTAAAACGAAGTAGTCTTACTACTAATATTCATCCCCATATGCTCAGACATACCTTTGCCACAGCAATGTTAAATAATGGGGCTGATATGCGATCAGTTCAAGAACTTCTGGGACATAGCAGCTTATCTTCAACCCAAATATATACCCATGTTACCAGAACACATTTAATGGATCAGTACAAAAAATATTTTCCAAGGTCAGATTCTAAGTAATTTTTATTAAGAAAGGACATTTTTATGCCAGTAAAATTTGAAGCTACAACAATTGTTGCCGTCAGACATAACGGTCATTTAGCAATGGCCGGCGATGGTCAAGTAACAATGGGCGAAAAAGTCATTATGAAAGGAACCGCAAAAAAGGTTCGCCGAATATTTAACGATAGAGTAGTTGTCGGGTTTGCCGGCAGTGTTGCGGATGCATTCAATCTTGAAGAAAGATTTGAAAAGAAATTAACTCAGTATGATGGTGATCTTAAGCGAGCTTCTGTAGAACTTGCCCAAGATTGGCGCGGTGATCAACAGCTTCAAAAACTTGAAGCTTTATTAATTGTGATGAATAACAAGGATTTATTGATGGTTTCCGGCTCAGGAGAAGTTATTGAACCTGATGACGATATCTTAGCAATTGGTTCCGGCGGCAACTTTGCATTAGCTGCTGCGACTGCCATGAAGCACCACGCTCCAGATATGTCTGCTAGAGAAATTGCCGAAGCGGCTATTCATATTGCCGGAAATATCGATATTTTTACCAATCAAAACGTAATTTCGGAAGAATTATAGAAGGGAATTGAAATAATTGGCTGATAATACAAAAACCCCTAAACAAATCGTTGAAACTTTGGACCAGTATATTGTTGGGCAGTCTGAAGCAAAAAAGGCTGTCGCAGTTGCGTTGAGAAATCGTTATCGAAGAATGCAGCTTTCTGCAGACATGCAGGAAGAAATCTCTCCAAAAAACTTATTGATGATCGGCCCAACTGGTGTTGGAAAAACGGAAATTGCCAGAAGACTGGCCAAAATTGTCAATGCTCCTTTTGTTAAGGTTGAAGCAACCAAATTTACTGAAGTTGGTTATGTTGGCGGTGATGTTGAATCAATGGTCCGTGATTTAGTTGAAAACGCCGTCCAATTAGAAAAAAATGAAGCTTATAAAGGCGTCCGTGCTCAAGCTGAGCGCGAAGCCAACAACGAACTGGTAAAATTACTAGTCCCCGCAGAGAAGAAGCAAAAGCGACAAAATGACATGCAAAATTTAATGAATATGTTTGCTGCCTTTCAAAATGGTGAAAATCCTGCTAATCAAAATAATGATGAGGAAAATCTCACTGATGACATTAAAGAAAAGCGGATGTCCACATCCGAAAAACTTCGTGATGGTTTATTAGAAAACAATGAAGTAGAAATTGAAATTGAAGATCCTACTCAAAAAATGGCTGGTCAAAACCCAATGCTTAATCAAATGGGAATTGATCTAAATGATACCTTATCAAGTATTATGCCAAAGAAAATGATCAAACAAACGGTTCCAGTCCATGAAGCCAGAGAAATTTTGATCAGACAAGCCTCAGAAAAATTAATTAATCAAGCTGACCTTTACCACAATGCCACCAAACGAGCAGAAAACAGTGGAATTATTTTTATTGATGAAATCGATAAAATTGCTGGAACAAACAAGCAAAACAGCGGTGAAGTTTCAAGAGAGGGCGTCCAAAGGGATATTCTGCCTATCGTAGAAGGATCTCAGGTGAATACTAAATATGGTCCTGTTAATACGGATCACATGCTTTTCATTGGTTCAGGTGCCTTTGCTGAAAGCAAACCGTCTGACTTAATTCCAGAACTTCAAGGCCGTTTTCCAATTAGAGTCGAACTTAATGATTTAACCAAAGACGACTTTGTTAAAATTTTGACCGAACCGACCAACTCGCTTATCAAACAATATACAGCCCTGATTGGTACTGATAATATTAAGATCACTTTTACGATTGAAGCAATTGAAAAGATTGCTGAAATTGCGACCGAGGTCAATCACAATACTGATAATATTGGTGCAAGAAGACTTCACACCATATTGGAAAAACTTTTGGAAGATATTTTGTATGAAGGCCCAGATATGCAAATGGGCGACATTACAATCAATGAGAAATACGTTGATGATAAGGTCGGTAAATTAGCTGGAAATAAAGATTTGTCACGCTATATTCTTTAAAATCATAGGAGAATAAGATGATTGAGCTAAAAAATGATTATTTAAATGTTTTGATAAATGAACATGGGGCCGAATTGACCAGTGTTAAAGATAAGGATTCTAACGAATACATTTGGCAGGCTGATAAAAAATTCTGGGGCCGGCATGCGCCAATCCTTTTCCCAATTGTTGGTAGACTAAAGGACAACCAATACACTTACCAGAATTCAAAATATGAAATGACTCAACATGGATTTGCTCGAGATAACGATTTTACGGTGAACCAAGAATCAGACACTTCTGCAACTTTTTCATTGACTCAAAATGATTCAACTTTACAGAAATACCCATTTGATTTTGGGCTAACTGTTCAGTATGAGTTAGTTGATCATCAATTGAATGTAACCCTAAAAGTGAAAAACCCTTCAAAAGACAAAGATTTGCTTTTCTCAATTGGTGCCCATCCCGGTTTTAATGTTCCGTTCATAAAAAATGATTTAGCGTCTTTTCAAGATTATTTTTTGAGAGTTGCTCCAAAAGGTAATTACCAACAAATTCCCCTAAAACCGCCTTACAGTGATCCTAATGACCAAAAGACAATGGATCTAAGCAAACCATTTTATTTAGATCATGAATTATTTAAAAACGATGCCAAGGTATTGGTTTTGAATGGCAAACAGACTACCTTAATGCTCTCAAACACACATGACGACCATGGAGTAGCTCTAACGGTATTAAATGCTCCTTTTGTAGGTATTTGGTCACCATACCCTAAAAAGGCCCCATTTGTATGTATAGAGCCTTGGTGGGGATTGGCAGATACAGTTGGTGCCTCTGGGCAATTAACCGAAAAATTTGCCATTAATAAATTAGCTGCCCAAAAACAATTCAAGGGTGGTTTTGAAATTAGTTTCTTTTAAAAACAAAAATAAGGTGTTTTGATTAAGATTTTCATTACTGGGAAAATTAACCAAATCAACACCTTATTTTTTATTTGTTAACCAATATCCTAAACCAAAGTGGACCATGTTTTCTTTGCCACGAAATAAGCGGGCAATATTTTGTCTGTGACGATAAATGATAAAACATGTTAAGACAATCGCGAATAAAAATAACAGCATATCGTGAGTAAAGTAAACCGCTATTGTAATTGCAATAAATCCAATAATACTTGCAACACTGACTATGCTTGTTAAAAAAATTAATCCAATCCAAATTGCAAAAGCTAAAAAGAAAAAATCTGGCCGATAAGCAAAAAGCATCCCGGCACTAGTGGCTACTGCTTTTCCGCCTTTGAATCGATCAAAAATTGAGAACGTATGACCAATAATGGCTGCAAGACCAAAGAAAAGTGGATTAATTGTCTGATTGTTAAAAAAGACTGGCAGCAAGGTAGCAAGTGCGCCTTTTGAAATATCCATTATCATTACAACAGTGCCTGCAAATGGTCCTAATACTCTAAAAGTATTGGTAGTCCCAATATTTCCTGACCCGTGCTTTCTGATATCTATGTGAAAAAAACTTTTCCCAATCCAGACCCCACTTGGAATTGAACCAAGTAAATAGGCCAAAACAAACATTAAAACAAGCTCATAAATATTCGAACTCATTTTCATTCACCATCTTTATTATCATTTTTTTGAATATACAGCGAAGTCCATTTTATCATTGTTTGCTATAACCGCCAATAAAATTTCTTTTCCAAAAAGAGTAAATTAGGTTATTATAAAATGGATTGCAAAAAAGGAGTCATTCGAATGGTTAAATCAGATCAAAAATATGATGCATCTTCAATCCAGATTTTGGAAGGGCTTGAAGCTGTTAGAAAAAGGCCTGGAATGTATATTGGGTCAACGGATACTCGTGGACTCCATCACTTAGTATACGAAATTGTCGATAATTCAGTTGATGAAGTTTTAGCTGGATATGGTGATCAAATCAATGTGATCATTCACCCTGACAACAGCATAACGGTTAAAGATCACGGCCGTGGAATGCCAACTGGCATGCACGCTTCAGGAAAACCAACTCCGGAAGTTATTTTAACAATGCTTCATGCAGGCGGTAAATTTGGCCAAGGCGGTTATAAAACTTCTGGTGGCCTTCATGGAGTTGGAGCTAGTGTTGTCAATGCATTGTCCACTTCACTGCAGGTAAACATTGTTAGAAACGGTCATGAGTATCAAGAAAACTTTGAAAATGGTGGTAAACCAGTTGGCACCCTTAGAGACTTGGGACCGACTAAAAAACACACTGGTACCACATTAACGTTCAAACCGGATTCCAAAATTTTCACAACCACGGTTTATAGTTTTGATACATTATCAGAAAGATTGCGAGAATCAGCCTTTCTTTTAAAAGGCACCAAAATCACTCTAAAAGACGAAAGAAAAGGCCAAGAGCAAGAAGAAGTCTATCAATATAATGATGGCATAAAAGAGTTTGTTAGTTATTTAAATGAAGACAAACATACTTTAGGTGATGTGATGTATTTTGACGGGGTAAAAGATGGCGTTGAAGTAGAAGTGGCGGCTCAATATAACGACGGTTATTCTGAAACCATGCTCTCGTTTGTAAATAATGTCCGTACCCCTGATGGCGGAACTCATGAAGCTGGTTTACGTAATGCTTGGACAAAGGCCTTTAACGAGTATGCAAGAAAAGTTGGCCTTTTAAAAGAAAAGGACAAAAATCTTGAAGGATCGGATGTAAGAGAAGGACTCTCAGTCGTTATTTCGTTGAGAATTCCTGAGCAGATTCTTCAATTTGAAGGCCAGACCAAGGAAAAATTAGGCACCCCAGAAGCCAGAACCATCGTTGACAGTATCGTCAGTGAAAAACTTGGATACTATCTAATGGAAAATGGTGAATTTGCTCAAACTTTAGTCCATAAAGCATTAAGTGCCCGAACAGCAAGAACGGCAGCCAGAAAGGCTCGTGATGAAAGCCGAAATGGTAAGCGCCACAAAAAGACAGAACGGCTTTTATCAGGCAAATTAACGCCGGCTCAATCAAAGGACTACAGCAAAAATGAGCTCTTTTTAGTCGAGGGTGACTCTGCCGGTGGTTCGGCAAAACAGGGCCGAGACAGAAAACATCAAGCAATTTTGCCATTAAGAGGGAAAGTTTTGAATACTGAAAGAGCAAAACTTGCCGATATTATGAAAAATGAAGAAATTAACACCATGATTTATACCATTGGTGCTGGGGTTGGTGCCGATTTCAATATTGAAGATGCAAATTATGATAAAATCATCATCATGACTGATGCCGATGATGATGGCGCCCACATTCAAATTTTACTGTTGACTTTCTTTTATAAATACATGCGCCCAATGATCGAGCAGGGGCGAGTATATATAGCATTACCACCACTCTATAAATTACAAAAAGGAACAGGCAAAAAAGCCAAGATTCAATATGCGTGGACAGATGAAGAATTAAACAAAGTTTCCAAAGAGTTTGGCAAAGGCTTTAACCTTCAGCGATTTAAAGGTTTAGGGGAAATGAATGCCGATCAGCTTTGGGAAACTACTATGAATCCGGAAACGCGGACTTTAATCAAGGTTCGAATTGATGATGCTGCCTTAGCTGAAAGACGGGTTACCACGTTAATGGGTGATAAAGTTGAGCCCAGAAGAAAATGGATTGAAAAGAATGTTAAATTCAACCTTGAAGAAGAAGGAAGCATTCTTGATAATACAAAGTAGTCAAAAGGAGTAATCCGAATTGAGTAAAATTGAAAGTTTATCCCTTGAGGATGTCATGAGCGAACGTTTTTCTAGATACTCAAAATCAATTATCCAGGAAAGAGCTCTTCCTGATGTTCGTGATGGATTAAAACCGGTTCAGCGAAGAATCCTTTATGCGATGAACAAGGATGGAAATACTTACGACAAAGGTTTTCGTAAATCTGCCAAATCTGTCGGTAATGTTATGGGTAATTTCCACCCTCACGGTGACAGTTCAATTTATGAAGCTCTTGTCAGAATGAGCCAAAATTGGAAAGTTCGCGAACCCTTAATTGAAATGCACGGCAATAATGGTTCCATGGATGGTGATCCGCCTGCCGCCATGAGGTATACGGAAGCTCGCTTGAGCAAAATTGCCACGGAAATGCTGCGGGATATTGATAAAGATACCGTTGATTGGGTACCTAATTTTGATGATACCGAAAATGAACCAACTGTTTTACCATCTCGGTTTCCAAACCTTTTGGTAAATGGTTCTACTGGAATATCGGCCGGCTATGCTACCGATATTCCGCCACATAACTTAGGCGAAGTTATTGATGCAGTTTTATATCTTCAAAAACACTCAAATGCTTCTTTAGATGATTTAATGCAGTTTGTAAAAGGACCGGACTTCCCAACGGGTGGAATTGTTCAAGGAATCGATGGCATAAAAAAAGCTTATGAAACAGGTCACGGCAAGATTGTCGTCAGATCAAAGACTTCAATAGAACCACTTAAAGCTGGCAAAAGCGAGATTGTGGTTTCAGAAATTCCCTATGAAGTTAACAAAGCCCAATTGGTAAAAAGAATCGATGAAATTCGGCTTAACAAAGATATTGATGGAATCGCCGAAGTCAGAGATGAAAGTGATCGTGAAGGTTTAAGTGTTGTCATTGAATTAAAACGCGATGTAGATTCCCAAGGAATTCTTAACTACCTATTTAAAAACACCGATTTGCAAATTTCTTTTAATTTCAATATGGTTGCAATTAATGATATGCGCCCAGAGCGGCTTTCTTTAAAAGAAATTCTTCAGGCTTATTTAAAATTTCAACAAGAAATTATTGAAAAAAGAACAAAATTCAATTTAAATAAGGCCCAAGATCGTCATCACATTGTTAGTGGTTTAATCAAAGCACTTTCTATTTTAGATAAAGTTATCAAAACTATTCGGGCAAGTAAGAATAGAAAAGATGCGCGGGATAATTTAGTTAAGGAATATGACTTCTCGCAAAGACAAGCTGACGCAATTGTTACCTTGCAACTTTATCGTTTAACTAATACCGACGTCACTGAATTAGAAAACGAGCTTAAAGATTTGGAGACTAAGATTTCGGAGTATCAAAAGATTTTAGCTGATCCAAAAGAGCTCAATAAAGTTTTGGCCTCGGAATTAAAGGCAATTGAAAAAGAGTATCGCAATCCTCGCCGAACAGAAATTCAAGATCAAATCTCCGATATTAAGATCAGCAAAGAAGTAATTGTTCCTGACGAAGATGTAGTAGTTATGATTTCTCATGATGGTTATATCAAACGAAGCAGTATTAGATCTTATAAAGCTTCTAATTCAGGTGAAAATGGCTTAAAAGAAAACGATTTTCCGATTTTCTTGGATCAAATTAATACCCGGGATCATTTATTTATGTTCACAAATAAAGGGAACTTAATTTATCGTCCAGTTAACGAAATTGCTGACGTCAAATGGAAAGATACCGGTGAACACATTTCTCAAACAATTGGTTTGGATGCAGATGAAGCGATTATTGGCACATTTTCATTTGAAAGCCTTAAAAATTCTGGCAGATTTTTAGTTGCCACCGATGACGGTTATATCAAGCAAATGGAATTTAGTAGTATTACTCCGGGAAGAACTTATAAAAAACACGCTTATACCTTTGAAAAATTAAAGCATAAGAATGCTCATGTTATTTCAGTATCATATTTATCAGTTCCGACGCAAAACAATGAGGTTCTGTTAATGACCAAACATGGGATGGCCTTGAGGTTTGGTATTGATGAAATCCCAGTAAATGGGCCGCGAACAACTGGAGTCAAATCTATGGGATTAAAACCTGGCGATCTCGTTTCAAATGCTCAATTAGTAAACGATGATTCAGTTACTGGAATTATTACTCAGCGGGGAGCCTTTAAAAAGTTGGCCGTATCAGAAGTTCCTAAGACTTCAAGGGCAAGAAAGGGCGTTATCATTCTTCGAGAATTAAAGACAGAACCTCATCAAATCGTTGATTTTGCTGTAATCAACGACGATAATTGGGCCCTAGAAGTAATTACCGATCATGAGAAGATGCATGATATTATTCCTAACGACTATCCTCTTGGAGGAAGGTATTCAAATGGTTCATTTGTTATTGATACAGATAGGGAAGGAGTTCCTGTTTCGATTCAAAACAAGCCAAGGGAACTCAAAATATAACAAAAATTACTAATTGCAATTAAATGCAATTAGTAAAGATTTATATTATCATTAAGATGTTATATAAACTATTAATAATCTTAAGATAACAAGAGTTCTTTAGGAGGATAAAATGAAAACTACGCAAGAAAATATTTTCTCTTCTAAGACTTTGTCATATTTTCTCCAATTATCAGAAACAATGAACTATACCCAGGCGGCTCAAATTCTTGGGATTACCCAACCAGCATTGACTCAACAGATCAAAAAACTCGAAAAAACAGTCGGAACTAACTTATTTTATTCCGTAGGAAAGCAGTTACACTTAACTGATGCCGGTAACATAATGCTAAGAACAACCCATCAGATTTATGATCTCTTGAATGTCGCTACGGATGAAATCCAGCAAGCAACCAGTTCAACAACTGGAAACATTAATTTAGGTATTTTGGCGTCCGTTGAAACCAAGGTTTTTGAAGATTTTGCTTTGCAAATGTATGATAAGTTTCCGGATCTAACAATTAATTTCCACATGTTAACTCGAAAAGAAATTTGGGAAAACTTGGAAAATAATAAGATTGATCTTGCCATTATGTATTTGCCTGATGCTTCCATCAAAAATTGGAAGCCTTATAATTCTCAAAAAATCATTTCAGATGATTTACTTTTTCTTCACCATGATAAGGATTTGGCAAAAAAGAAAAAGGTTCATTTGAAAGATACTATCAATATTCCTTGGGTAATGTATCCTCAAGAATATTACTTAAACCTAACTTTGAGAGAAGCATTTAAGAACCAAATGGCTGATTTACCAAAGGTTGCTTCTAGGTATACGACGCCTTCACAAATTCTTAGATTTACGGTTAATTCTTCGGCATGTACTGCATTACCACGTTCATTTATGCTAAACTTAGATTTAGACAAGCTCAAGAGTCAAGGCGTGTATGTGAATGATTTTGAGCCAAAGATCAAATTTGATTTGGCTTTTGTTTATCGCAAAAATAAAAATGAAATTCCCCGAATCGGTCAATTCTTTGATAAATTCAACGATTTCTTAAGCGAAAAAGATTACTTGAGCCGGTTGCAAGAAAAATAGAATTAAAAAAGGAGTCTTCGATCAATGAGTAAAGAACTTGTTTTTGGTCATCAAAGTCCAGATACTGATGCCATTGTTGCAGCAAAGGCATATTCTTATCTTCAAAATCAATTAGGTTATGATACAGAAGCTGTTGCTTTAGGTGAACCTAATGCTGAAACTGCTTTTGTCCTTAATTATTTCTCTGAACCAACCCCACGAATTATCAAGACTGCATCAAATGAAGTTGATAAAGTAATGTTGGTTGACCATAATGAATTTCAACAAAGTGTAAGTGACATCAAGGATGTTACTATAACTCACGTTGTTGATCACCACAGAATCTCCAACTTTGAAACTCAAGCACCACTGTTTTATCGAGCAGAACCAGTTGGCTGCTGCAGCACAATTATTACTAAGATGTTTGCTGAAAATAAAATTGATATTCCGGTTCAGTTAGCTGGTTTAATGCTTTCAGCAATTATCTCTGATACTTTACTGTTAAAGTCACCAACAACCACTGAAGATGACAAGATTGCCGTTAAGAACTTGTCTGAAATTGCTGATATTGATTATCAAAAATATGGCATTGAAATGCTCAAGGCTGGTACTAATGTTGCCGCAAAGTCTGATCAAGAGTTAATTGATGGTGATGCTAAATCATTTACTTTGGGCGGTAAGAGTATTCGAATTGATCAAATTAACGTTGTTGAGTTTGGTGATATTCAAAAACGTAAGGATGACATCAAAAAAGCTATGGAAGCCGAAGCTAAGGATAAGGGTTATGATTTGTTCTTAGTATTAGTAACCAACGTTTTGGATAGTAACTCAAAGCTGATCTCTGTTGGCGAACCCGAAAGTGCCGTCGAAAAGGCATTTTCAAAGAAGTTTAATGGCGATACTATGGACTTACCAGGAGTTGTTTCAAGAAAGAAACAAGTTGTTCCTCCATTGACTAAAGCTTTGGAAAACTAGTATCTAACTAGTTTAATTTTAAGAATTTAAATTATCTAAGTAGTTTTGAGCAATTCTAGTTGCTTAAAAACTACTTTTTGTTTATCATAAAGTTGTTCTTTTGGTTGTGTACAATCTATTTAAAAAGGGAATAATCTTATGGAAAATAAATCTGAAAAATTAAATAAATTGACCCCTGAGCAGTATGATGTGACCCAAAAAGGTGCTACTGAAATGCCTTTCAGTGGAAAATATGACGATTTTTATGAAAAAGGAATTTACGTTGATGTTGTTTCTGGAGAAGTTTTATTTTCTTCAGAAGATAAATATGATGCTCAGTGTGGATGGCCAGCATTTACTAAACCAATAAGTAATACCAATCTGATTAAAAAAACCGATTTAAGCCATGGTATGATTCGATCAGAGGTTTTGTCAAAGGACGCTAAATCCCATTTAGGTCACGTATTTGACGATGGTCCTAGAGATAAAGGCGGTATCCGATATTGTATTAATTCCGCGGCTTTAAAATTCATTTCTTATGAGGATTTGGATCAGGCTGGATATGGAAAATATAAATCAATTTTTAATTAAGGGAGTCTTTTAAATATGGAAGATACAGCAATTTTTGCTGGTGGATGTTTCTGGTGCATGGTCAAACCATTTGATACAATGCCTGGGATAAACAAAGTTGTTTCCGGATATACTGGCGGTCGTGTTAAAAATCCGACTTATGAGCAAGTTAGCAGTCATAAAACCGGCCATACTGAAGCTGTTAAAATTTATTTTAATCCAGAAATTATTATTTACCAAAAATTAGTTGAAATTTACTGGCATCAAACTGATCCAACTGATGCAATGGGACAATTTCAAGATCGTGGTGACAGCTATCGGCCGGTAATTTTTACTAATAGCGAACAGCAAAAAAAGATTGCAATTGCGTCGCGGAAAAAGTTGGCAAGTAGCGGTCTTTTTAGTGAACCAATTGTAACTAAAATTGAAACTGCCAAACCGTTTTATCCTGCAGAAGACTATCATCAAGATTTTTATAAAAAAAATCCTTTGCGTTATCAACTTGAAGAATCTGGTG
>DIDF01000017.1 GCA_002418005.1 Lactobacillaceae bacterium UBA5807 | reverse complement strand
AGATTTTAAACAGGTTCTAAAGCTTTCTCACCAGTTATTTCCAGTGCTTTGTTTAAATATTTTGGATCTGTGAGGCTTTTTGCGGCCACTGCAGCGATATCTCGGGTGTCAATGAAGCTGGTTTTAGAATTGCCTGCCGGAATAAATAAATCGTGATTATCGCGAATATCTTGCAAATGCGTAGTATTCAAGTTCTGCATGAAAAAACTTGGCCTAATGAATGTGTGGGGAATTTGTAGCTTCACAATTTCTTTTTCAATTTTATGATGGGGAACCACCGGATTTTTATCAACTCCAATCAATGAAACAAACACAATTTGATTAACGTTGTCGTCTTTTACAGCCCTTAAAAACGGAAACATGTCATTTTTAGGATCTGCAAGCTGGGGTGGGCGAACCATAAACACCTTGTTTATTCCAGATAGGGCAGAATCAAAAGTCTTAGGATTTAAAAAATCAAAATGAATCGTTTCGATATTCTTAAAGCCCCAAAATCTTTTTGCTTCGTTTTTAATGTTGTGAAGGCCGACTCTAATTGAAACGTTTTGTTTCTGTAATTCTTTAATTAGTGGGAAACCAATATTTCCGGTTCCTCCAAGAATCAAAATTTTATCCATGATTTTGGCTAACCTTTGATTCTGCAAATTTCTTAGTTAACAGTTCGTATACATAGACCGCGTCGGTTTGGTGATAAGCACCATACATCTCACCGACTTTTTCAAAGCCCATTTTATCAATTAAGTGCTGCATCGCCAGATTATCTACGTGGGTGTCAATGCGGATGCTTTGGATATTAGCATGATGAGTGGCCAAATGATTAATGATTGCTTTAAATAATTGGGTAGCGTAACCTTTGCCACCATGGTTTGAATGAATTGCGACTCTGTGAATAGTTACATAATCATCTGTATCTACCAGCCAGTTTCCATGCATAGTTTCGTAGGAATTATCCGGAGCATTGACAATGGCAAAGGTGCCGACTGTTTCACCATCGTTTGACTGAGCCAAAAAAGCGTGGCCTTTTTTGATATCATCGATGACTTGATCTCTGGAAGGATAATCGCCCTGCCATTGGTCGATGCCTTTTTCTGCTAACTGGTCCTTACCATCACTTAAAATCTCAATAATTGTTTCTAAATCTGTTAATTTTGCTTTTCGGAATTGCATGTTTAAAACCTCCGAATCAATTTTCTCACTTTTTTTCAAAGCGTGAACCATTGTATCGAAATGAAATCAATCATGCAATGTTTTTTAGTAATTATGAGACCGAGCCTAATTTGCAATCAACCGGGTTCTCATTTGGGCATGCTTTTCTTAGTCGAGGTCGTGGAAATCTTGCTTAATTTGGAATACTCTGAACTTGTAAACATTTTTCTTCATTACTGATGGGGTATGTAAAATGAAACAGGAATCTTTATTTAATGCGAATAAAAAGGATATGCCGCTGGCTAATCGGGTTCGCCCACAAACTTTGGCACAATTTGCCGGCCAGCACGAAATTCTAGGTCACGGTAAAGTCTTAACCGAGATGATTGAAAACGACAACGTTTCGTCAATGATTTTTTGGGGGCCGCCTGGTGTCGGTAAAACCACCTTGGCCGAGATTATTGCTAACCAAACCAAAGCCAAGTTTCTTCAATTTAGTGCCGTGGACAGCACGATTACCAAGATCAAGCAGATCATGCACCAAGCTGAAGATGATTTGAATTATGGTCAAAAAACCATTGTCTTCATTGATGAAATTCATCGGTTCAATAAGGCTCAACAGGATGCCTTTCTTCCATATGTTGAAAGGGGCAGTATTGTTTTGATTGGCGCGACGACTGAAAATCCTTCGTTTGAAATTAATTCAGCTTTGCTTTCTAGGACTAAGGTGTTTGTTTTAAAACCGTTGGGCACTGACGACATTGTCACCGTTTTAACTAATGCTTTGAAGAATCCCAATGGTTTCCCCAACCTTAAAATTGATATTAACCACGATGAGTTAAAGATGATTGCTGAGTTTGCCAATGGTGATGCTCGAACCGCTTTGAACACTTTGGAATTGGCTGTCGAAAATGGCAGTAAACAAGGTAGTCAGGTTAAAATCACTCTTGATGATTTAAAACAGTTGATCTCTAAGAAATTTGTCCTTTATGACAAAAAGGGCGAAGAGCATTACAATATTATTTCTGCTTTGCATAAGTCAATGAGAAATAGTGACGTCGATGCCGCGGTTTACTGGATGTCCCGGATGCTGGAAGGCGGCGAAGATCCGTTGTATATTGCCCGGCGGCTAGTTCGTTTTGCCAGTGAAGATATTGGCTTGGCTGATACTAACGCTTTAAACGTTGCCATTAATGTCTTTCAGGCATGTCAGTTTTTGGGGATGCCAGAGTGTGATGTTCATTTGACCGAGGCGGTAATTTATCTTTCTTTGGCACCGAAATCGAATGCGGTTTATAAAGCTAGATTAGCGGCTAAAGGTGACGTTAAGCATACAATTGATGAACCAGTGCCGCTGCAAATCCTTAATGCGCCAACCAAGTTGATGGGTGAACTGGGCTATGGTAAAAATTATCAGTACGCTCACTCAACCAAAGATAAATTAACCACCATGAAAACAATGCCACCATCGCTTGAAGGGCACGTTTACTATGAACCCACTGAACAGGGTAACGAAATTCGGTTTAAAAAGCGGCTGGAGTATATTAAGCAGTGGCATAAGAAACATGATGATCGATAATGGGTAATTGATGCACCTTTAAAGATAGTAATTTTAGCATCGAAATAATAATTAGATTTTTATTTGTGATATGATCGCAAACTTGCTATCATATGAATATGAAAAAGATAAACTTTGAATACTACACTACAATTGGAATGAATTCAAAAAATATTTGGACTCTCTTCCAGTAAAGGATGCGGCAAAGTTAACCAAGCTTATTCAAAAAATTGAACAATATGGTTTATTAATTGCTGAAAGACAAAAATGGACTAAAAAGTTGGATTCTAACTTATATGAAATCAGGTCAAAACTTGGTGCTAATATTCAAAGAGCAATTTATTTTCAGAAAATTGGCAACCAATTTGTGATTACTCAAGGATTTATAAAAAAGGATAACAAGACCCCACTAACTGAAATTCATGAAGCAACAAAAAGAAGAAATATGTACTTTCACAAAAGGAGAGATGACTATGAGTAAAATTGATGATTATATTAGTAATCGAAGTAAACGTGACCAACAGTTTAAATCAGCTGCTGATCAATATGATACAAACTTAGATGTTGCTGTTGCTGTTAGAAATCTCCGAGAAAGTGAACATATGACTCAAAGAGAATTTGCTTTGTTAATTGGGAAACCTCAATCGACGGTTGCTAGAATTGAGAGTGGTTCAATGAATGCCTCGACTAAACTTTTGACTCAAATTGCTCAAGCAACACACAAGAAGTTAATTATCCAGTTTTCTTGAATATTGTTTTTGTTTTTAGATCCTTTTGCCTATAATTATGAGATGTTATAAAAAGCAACGTATGTTAGCTAAAAGCTGCATATGTTGCTTTTTGTCACTCATCAATCTGTACATTCTTAATTTCTTCCAGTTCAGCATACTTGATTTCTTCGCCGGTGTTAATCCCGATTCGGTCGGCCTGATAACCTTGAACGGTGCCGATGAATTGCACGGGGACCCGGCTTTGATCGACTTCTTTTAATTGCACTACAACCGGTTTTTTAGTCTGCCAGGCTGACATTAAGAGCTCAGCAATGATTTCTCCAGGCTGTTGTTCCAGCATTTTAGGGGGCTTTTTCTTAGCTTCTTTCTTCAAAGCCGAGGTGTGGTCACTTAGAAAATATCCCTGCCATTTGAGCATGCCGCGGTCACGGTACTCACTGTCAAAGAAATGTTGAACTTCTGTGTCACTTGCAATTGGTCTCTTCAAAATACCACCTTCGAACATTTAAAAAAATTTTTTAAAAATTTTTGCGGCTTATAAATCCTTATCTATGGGGAACGTACGTTCATTATAACAAAATTTGGTGAAATTTAAAGTCATATTCGCTTGTTTTTACAAACACATGTTCGTATAATATGGGTTGCAAATTAGATGAGCGGAGGTGAGAAAATGGATTATCGAAAAGAACCGCACGGTCTCTTTATGGTAATTGATAATAAGTCATTTTATGCCAGCGTTGAGTGCATCAAATTGGGACTTAATCCACTTACTACGGCACTAGTTGTTTTGTCCGAGCAGCCAAATACCAATGGGGGACTGATTTTGGCAACTTCGCCACGAGCCAAGAAGGATTTTGGCATTAAAAATGTTAGCCGTCAGCGAAATCTACCCAATGATCCGGAACTAATCGTAGTGCCGCCGCGAATGAATTTGTATATTGAAAAGAGTTTGGAAATTAACCGAATTTTTCATCACTTTGCGGCTGAAAAGGACTGTTATCCATATTCAATCGATGAAACGATTGTTGATATGACGCACTCTTGGCACTTATTTGGCAAGACTCCTGAAGAAGTGGCCAGAAATATTCAGCTGGCAGTTAGAAATCAGTTAGGGTTGTACACCACAGTGGGAATTGGTGATAATCCACTGCAGGCTAAGTTGGCCTTGGACCTCTTTGCCAAGCACACTCACGAGATGATTAGCAGACTGACCTATGAGAACTTTGCCAAGAAGATTTGGCCGATTACTGATCTTACCAAAGTCTGGAGTATTGGTGATCGAACCGCTGCTCATCTAGTTAGAATGGGGATTTTCTCGATGGATGATCTAGCCCATACTGATCCGCGTTGGATTAGACAAGAAATGGGTGTGATTGGATTACAATTGTTTGCCTTAGCTTGGGGAATTGATCGCAGTAAATTGGATCACGTGATTGCGCCAAAAGCTGTCGATATTAGTAACTCTCAAGTCTTGCCCAGAGATTATCGGACTCAAACTGAAATTGAAGTGGTTATCAAAGAAATTGGTGAACAAGTTGCATCAAGACTGCGGCACCGAAATAAGAAGACTACCAGAGTGTCGTTATGGATTGGTTATTCTTTCGCGGCCGCCGAAGAAACCGGCAGCGGGGGATTTGCCCACCAAATTAAAATTGACCCAACGGACAGTACCAGAGTCTTAAACAGGTATCTATTGAAATTATTTGAAGAAAATTGGCAGGGTGAAACAATTCGAAACGTTGGCGTGAGTTTTGGCGATCTTGTAGCTGGCAATGAATTTCAACTGAACTTATTTTTAAGCCCGAAAAAGCAATTAAAGCAATTTGATTTGGACAAAGTCGTCGATGAAATTCGTGACCGTTATGGGACTACTTCGCTCTTTTACACCCATAGTCTGCTGGATGGTGGCACCATGAGGCAAAGAGCCGGACTGGTTGGCGGCCATAATGGGGGAAATGCTTTTGATTAATATTAAAAATCGGGATGCAGATACTATTGTTGAGAGAATCAAGCCATGGATGACTCATCTGTATACATCCAGATATAAAATTGTCGTTGTTAATGACTTTTATGATAAGCAGTATAATTTTTATCTAGTAATTTATCACCCACAAAGAAGAACCAGGGCAGTGCCATTGCATTCTGTTCATGAAATAACCTTGGCACAATTGGAGACTTTGATTCAAAGTTTGAGCCAGCAAATTCATTTGACAATTGATTATCGTGGTTTTGCTGGGAAAAGGTGGCCAAAAAGTCAGAAGTTCATTCAAAGGAAAAAATTAATTAGCAATAAAACGTTGTAGATACAAAAAATCCCGTAAATCAACTTTTTCCTTGATTTACGGGATTTAGATTATTTTACAATTAATTATTTACTTGCAAGATTAAATACATAATAGCCTGCTGGAGCATTTCCAATTGAAGTCTTAATTAACTGATTCTTGCTATTAACAAGTTTGAATTGAGTCTTAGAAGTTATTCTCATATAAAAGCTTGAGTTTTTTCCGCCCTTAGCAGTTACATTGATCTTCCAGAAATTAACTGACTTTGGACTAACACTGTATTTAGCGTTAACGATTGGTGAATAAGTCTTACCATTATGATAAACTCTTTGGTTTAAACCGGTCTTTTGTCTAAATGAAAAACCGAGCTTCCAACCGTTGGAATTACTAGTTGTCCACCAGCCAGTTGGTTCACCAATAAATGGCTTTGCTGTAGCCTTTTTGGATGAGCTTGAAGATTTTGTACTAGTTGATTTTGAAGCGGTACTGGATTTAGTGGAAGTTTTCTTGCTAGTTGAAGAAGACTTTGACGAACTGGTTTTTGAACTGGTTGACTTTGATGAGCTGCTGGTTGATTTTGTAGAAGTAGCAGGTTTAACGGTCATAATGCGGTAGAAGTATCTGCCAGTAGTCGGATTCTTAGCATAAACGTAAAGTTTGGTTCCGTACTTCAATGATGAAGGCAAAGTAACGGTATAGGCTCCATTAGTTGTGGAAGCCTTGGCGGTAGCAATCGTTTTGTTACTTGCGGTACGAACGACAATATTTACGCCCTTAGTAGCTTTTCCAGAAATTGTCTTTGAGGATGTGTAGACATTGTTTACTGAAAGACTCGGACTTGCAGATGTTGTGGCTGCATGACCGGTAACACCTAATAAACCGAGTGATACCAACAAAGTAGCGGAAAACGCAACAATCTTTTTCATTATAAAAATTCTCCCTTTAAAATAAAATTCGGATTCATATTCCTAAGCAACCCAACTATTATAACATGCATAAAGTAAAATAACGCGCCAAGCTTAAATGAACTTTAAAAAGAAACTTATCGAAAGGATAAATTTCTTGATTTCAATGGGAACTTCTGTTGTGTAAAGCCCATGTGCTTTATAATGGCAATAATTGATAACATTTGGGTCGGGGGACTCATTAAAATTCGGGGGGATAATTTATGAAATTTAAACGGATACTCATTAAAGCATTAGTTGCCAGTCTTGCTGTTAGTGGAGCATTTGGTCTAGCAAAGTACTTTACTGCGCCAAATTTTATTTCAGTGGCCAGAGCCGATGATAAAACCCCAGCGCCTCAGTATAATAACCAGCACGCTCTTATTAAGGGGAACGTTTTAAATGCTTGGAAAGATGGATATAAAGGCCAAGGGATGGTGATCGCGGTTATTGATAGTGGCGTTGGTCCGCATAAAGATTTGCGACTGAGTGATCCTAATGAAGCTAAAATTTCTAAGAACGATGCCGAAAATACCATCAAAAAGCTGGGTTATGGGCATTATGTAAATAGCAAGATTCCTTTTGCCTATAACTATGCTGAAAATAATAATACCTATTCTTATACGCCAGATGATGAGTCACTTCATGGTGAGCACGTTGCCGGAATTGCAGCGGGTAATGGTCAGCCTAAAAATAGTAAAGACCAGAATTATATGAGAGGGGTGGCCCCTGAAGCTCAAATTCTCGACTTGCGAGTCTCGGACCTCTTTAATGATGAATTTAAAAATGACGTTGCCCGGGCGATTTATGATGCGGTTAATATGGGCGCGGACGTTATTAATATTTCTTTAGGAGTTGGGGTGCCAAATCAATCTTCGACTGATGAGGAGCAGGCAGCCGTTAATTATGCCTACGAACATGGAGTAATGGTGGTTGCTGCTAGTGGAAATAGCGGTAATGCAGCAAGTATTTATCAGCCGGGTGAATCCAATGGCAGCACTAACACAATCTATAACCCAGTCAATAACGGTACTTTAGCAGATCCAGGAGTAGCTGAAAACGCCTTTACCACTTCTGCAGAGAATTCTTCAATCGGAGAATACTCGGCAATGGGTGGCTTTTCGTCTTGGGGACCAACGCCAGAATATATCCTGAAGCCGGATATTAGTGCTCCAGGAGTCGGAATAACTTCGACTTGGAAGAATAATACTTACAATGTTTTAGCCGGGACCTCGATGGCTTCACCGTTTAATGCGGGCTCAATGGCTTTGGTTATTCAAAGTCTGGAAAAGACTAATCCTAATTTGAAAGGATCGGCTTTAATTCAAACCGCCGAGAACAAGTTAATGAATGCTGCTTCACCAATTGTTAATTATAGTTTTGGCACTGATTTTGTCTCGCCACAAGTTGAAGGATCAGGGGCAATCAATGTTGATGGCGCAATCAATTTGAATACAACCGCCGCTGATTCCAAGACTGGCAAGGCAGCTGTTTCGCTTCAATCAATTAGTAATTCCACTGACTTTAGTTTGAACTTTAAAAATAATGGAACCACGCCAGTTACTTATCAATTTGATAATGCTGGCGGGTATGTTCCTTTAACCATTGTCAGACAAAAAGATAGTGATCATAATTTGTATGATGTCAAGCTCAAAGGGGCATCGATTTCAAGTGATCAAGATAGTTTTACGGTCGAACCCGGTAAAACTCAGACCGTTAACTTTAAACTTAATTTGGATAATCAGGTTTCGCCAAATCGTTCGGTTGAAGGATTTCTTCACTTCAAAGCTAACGATAAAACCCAAAATATTACTGTTCCATACTTTGGGTATTATGGTGATCTCACAAACCAAAAAGTTATTGAAACATTAAATAAGAATAAAACTAGTGACTTTGGTGGCGGTTATTTAGTTGATGAAAATAGCCTGCCCCTTGGGACCAGCGATGTAAAATCTTTGGCAGCGTACTTAAATTCTGATCCAATTAAAAGAAGCTGGTCTTCAGTTTCAAAGTTGGTTGATCAAAAGTTGGTTGCTTTCTCGCCAAATGGGGATCATGTGGAAGATTCTGTCATGCCATATGTTTTTGCTAAAGAAAGTTTGGCTAATGTGAAGGCCGAGATTTTAAATAGCAATGGCCAAGTCATAGACACTGTTGATCAGGAAACTGATACCGATAAATCTTTATCCGGGACAGCATTTAGTGGAAACAACGATTTGTCTTTATCATTTTCTATGCGATTTAATCCCAAAGCATTTACTTGGGATGGCATGGTCTATGATCCTACCACGGGTAACGAAAAAGTTGTCCCTGATGGTCAATATGATTATCGTTTAGTAACTACTAGCTATAATCAGGGAAAAGATCAGGTACAAAATTATAATTATCCTGTTATGATTGATACTCAAAAGCCAACAGCTTCCAAAGTTGTTTACAAAAATGGAGTTCTTTCAGGTAAATTCGCTGATAATGGTGTTGGTTTTTCAAAAATATCCGAGGGAATTTTGAAAGTAGCTAGTCATGAATACGGAATTCGGCTGACAAATAAGGCCGAAAAGAGTGGCCAGTTTACTTATAAGCTGAATAATATTGCTAAGGCAGCCTTCAAGAAAAACAAAGCAACTTTTAGTTTGACTGATGTTGCCGGTAATTCATCGACAGTTGATGTTTCAAAATCGGCAACAAATAAGGTTCAACCAAGTAATCTGAGTTATAAGCAACCTCAATTCCAGTGGGCAAAGTACAATAATTCAAGAGATATCACAACCTCGAGTAAATCCGTTGTCCTCCATGCTCGAGTTTCAAAGGAAGCTCAGTCAATGGATGTTTACGCCAAGGACACAATTGTCAACAAGGTATACAAGGCCAAGGTAAATACTAAAGACGGAATTGCCACCTTTAAATTTACTATGAGCCAGATGGCATACCGGCACCTTAAGGGCTGGGCTCAAGTTCCCGGAAAATCATTTGGTCAGGTTATTAAATCACCAGTTAAAGGATTTGGGTTGTCCAATGATCCAAGCGCAAAAGCATTTAGTAAATTTAAAGAAGATCTACCAAAATCAATGTCTGAAAAGCAGGCTAAAAGTTTGGCAACGATTGAATCAGGAGCGCCAGTTTTAGCTGGCCATACCACAGCAGCCTTGACGACCAGAATTGCGCCGACTAAAGGTATCCATTTCAATTCAATTAACGATAATAGTTTTACGATTTTAAACGCGGATAATTCTAAGAGCTTTTATGATTCAAATAATCATGAACTAGCAATTAACGGTCGAGTGGACAATCCAAAGACTTCTTCATTAATTATCTTTGCTAAACCCAACGAATCTGATCCGGCTAATAAAGTTTCAGTCCAGTCCAATGGGGACTTTTCGTTTAAAGTTCCCTTTAATTCCACTGAACAAAGGGGAGTAAGTTATGTTTTAAAGACTACCAAAAAAGTGGGGAGGAAGATAAAAACCGTATCTAATCGTGGAATGGTCGAAATATTCCTTGATACGGTTGCCCCAACCTTAAATATTAACCAAAATTCTCAGATTACCACCACTGATTCACAAATTACATTGACTGGTAACGTTAATGACAACGTTTGTGGAGTAAGGTTATATATTAACGACAGTAATATTTATACTCAGCAAAATGATGCCGGCTTTAACGTCCACATTCCTGGGACTTCTCTGAACCCTTATCCCGCCTATAATTTCCAGCAGAATTTTGATTTGAAGAGTGGAATTAATCACTTTACAATAAAAGCTGTTGATCAAGCAGGAAATATAACTGAGAAACAAATTACTGTTAATAAAACTAATTAATCCTTTTTGGGGGTATTTGAATGAATTGGCAACTGTTTTGGGGTTGGGTCGGTACAATCGGCTTATTCTTTATTTTCATGGGATTTTATTTAAATAATCGCAGTCGGTTATTTAACGGAATTTTGTTTAATATATTTTTGGTACCTTTTTTAATAATGAGTGCCTGGAGCATCTTTGCGACTAATAGCAAAATTTTGATTGCAGTTTTTGGAATCCCATTTGTCATAATCGTTTTGACTTTATCCTTGCTCTTTGCCTTTCAGTCGATATTGTTGATTTGGAATGGCTTTGTTGTTTGGCGGCGAGAATCGCATTCGCTTGCTAATAGTTTGACTTTGTTGCTTGGGGTTTCATTGGTTGTTGTTCCAATTATTATGCATATTCTAACCCACAACCTTCCAGAATTTTGGAATACATTTTTTTGAACATGCTGCCAACTTTGGTTGTCCTGTATTTACTATTTTGGTTCTACAATTACTTGACTGTGCTGGTTCTTTATCAGCTTTATTGGCCACGGACCGACAAAGACTTCATTATCGTTTTAGGCGCGGGGTTGATGAACGGCGATCAAGTTACACCACTTTTGGCTCAACGAATTGATAGAGGAATTACGTTTTGGAAAAAGCAGCTTGAAAAGAATCAAAAAAAAGCAGTAGTGATTTTGTCTGGTGGCCAAGGCGTCGATGAGAAAATCCCTGAGGGTCAGGCAATGAAAAAGTATGCGATCAGTCATGGAATTCCGGAAAAATTTTCGGTTGCAGAGATTAAATCTAAAAATACTTTTGAGAATATGAAGTTTTCCAAACAGATCATTGATTCATTTGAACTACAAGATCCCAAGACAGTATTTGTGAGTAACAATTACCATATATTCCGGGCTGCTAGGTATGCCAGACAGGCTGGCCTAAAGGCAGAAGGAATTGGGTCACAGACTTCGAAGTTCTTTTTACCCAATGCGGTAATTAGAGAATATTTAGCACTATTGTCTAATCAAAGAAATTGGCATATATTTGGAATGGTAGTGATGGCACTTCTTGCCATAGTTCTGAGCAATTTACAAGTTCATCCGTATTTTGTTGGGAGAATCATTGGTGCAATAAGGGATGCATTTTTTAAGTAAACATATTTTGGAGGGAAAATATCATGAAAAACAAACTTAAGGCAATTTGCCTAATGCTTGCCGTAGTAGGGGGATTATTATTGGCTTTGCCGCAAAGTTCTCAAGCAGCAAAAACGTATGGAGAAAATGGTCAACCAGCTTTTTCTCAAAATATTAGAAAGATTAATCGCGTGGGACAAATCAAATTTGACCGTAATATTGGCAAAATTGAGTTAACCAAGCAAAAAATTTATAACCGCTCTCTGAAAAGGGAAAACCTTAAGCAGACGCTGAAAAAAGTTCAGCTTTTTGCCGTGACTCCAAGAACAGGATATCAGGTTAGATTTATCCAGAAAAATTATCATCATAAGGCCGCAATCAACAAAACATTCTATTTTCTTAAACTTACTTATCAAGCCAAAAATTTGACCAAGGAAAAAGGGATTAATGTATATAAAGGATTTTCAATTGCCTCAGTCACCTTTGGGACTCAAATAACTAGGCTCAACAAAGGGTTATATGACTCAACCAAGAACACAGAGCTTGATGGCGGACAATCAGCTACATTACAAGCATCGATGTTTGTTAAAATTAATAATGTCGGCGCTCAAAGATTACTTATTACCTGGAGTATTCCTTCTGAAATCACTTCTGGTAATCCCGTTGGCAACGAAAGTATCGTAATTTGGGATTTAAAGTGGTTGTGAAAAAATATTGAAAAGGTCAGGATCTTTGTAATGATTTTACAAAAATTCTGACCTTTATTTATTATTATTGTTTACTTTAACAATGCTTCTTGAAGATCTTTAATTGTCATGAATACGTGTGGGTTTACTGCTTTAATGTCCTCAACTTTAGTTGACGGAGCCCAGCCAGCCGAATAACATTCAATTCCAGCCTTTTTACTTAGTTTATAATCGCCGACGGTATCGCCGATATAAACCATTTCTGATGGTTTGATTTTATATTGCGAAATTAATCTTTCAAAATTTTTGTCTTTGTTTGGTCCAGCAGGAGATCCGGTTAAAACCGGTGATAAATAATTTTTAAGGCCCAAAGATTTCAGGGATATTTGGGCACTGACGGTTCCTTTTCCGGTTACTAATGGGGTAATTACTTTTGCATGATGAAGGTTATCTAAAAGCTCATAGATGCCATCAAAAGGCTTGGTGAGTTTTTTATGTTCATCTGCATAGTCTTCGTAGAAAGTTTGCAGTGCGTTCGGAGAATAATTTGGAATCAGTTCCTTTAACATTCCCTGCTCGTTTAGCCCAAAAGTTTCGTGGATGGTCTGGTCATTAACATCTTCTCCAGTGTAAGTTTTAACAGTGCGTTCAAACGACTTAAAAATTATTGGAAAAGTATTTGCCAAAGTTCCGTCCATGTCAAAAGCAACAATTTTAAAAGCAGCCATTTTTATCCTCCATCTGATCGTTATTATGCTTAAATTGTAACTCGTAGTCCAAAATAAAAAAACTTGGATTTCTCCAAGTTTAAAGCATTAGTCCAATACTATAGTGAATAATCATGGTAATTATTCCAACGATAATATTTCTGATCATGGCGACTTTGACGTTGCCTTTGCCTAATTTTGCACTTAGGAACCCAGTTACGGCAACAGATAGACAAACGGCAAGAATTGTAGCTGGCCATTTGAAGGCATCTGGCGTTAAAGTCATCGCTACCAGCGGAAAGACACCTCCCGAAGCTGCTGAAAATAGTGAGGAAAAAGCAGCATTCCAAGGGTTCATGTAATGACCTAACTTTATATCATACTTAACGCTAACAACAGTTTCCAATGGCTTTTTGCTCATTAAATCCTGAGCAATTTTGTCTGAGGTTTCTTTTGTGACACCTCGGAAACGGTAAAAGTCAGAAACTGCTCTTAATTCAGAAGCAAAATCAGTTTTTATTAACTGGCGTTCTTTCTCTACCACGGATTTCTCGGTGTCTTTTTGGGTGCTGACTGACGCATATTCGCCAGCAGCCATTGAAAAGGCACAGGCCAGCAAATCGGAAAGGCCGGCGATAAAAATGGTGAAATGATTAGTTGTTGCTACAGCAACGGAAAAAAGCACGCCGACAACGGTTAAGATTCCATCATTTGAACCCAGCACACCAGCTCGGAGGGTGTTTAATTTTTCGTCCATTGTCTGTTCGTTTTTCTTTGGCTTCTTGTTTGTAGAAATTTCTGCTGAACTCAAATCTTTCTCCCCCTTAGTCCTTAGCCACCAATTAATTTACCGATGGTGTAGGTGACTGTCATAGTTAAAATTCCGGCAAAAATATTTCTAATAATTCCGTGGAGACGATCTGAGTTTCCCAAAACCGCTGCCGTGTATCCAGTTATTGCCAGTGCAACGATCACGGCTAAGAAGGTGGCTAGAATTTTAATGTGGTTAGGAAATAGAGTGATTCCTAACATTGGTAAAATCGATCCAGTTGGAAATGAAATCATTGAAGCAATGGCGGCAGCGTAGGGACTAGTGAATTCTTTGGCATTGAAACCATAACGTTCGCGGACAGTTGTGGTTAATGCATCATCGGTCATCATTTCTTTGGTGGCTTGTTGAGCCAATTCGGGTTTGATTCCCTGATTTTCATATCGTTGTCTGACAAAGCTAAATTCTTTATCATAAGAATTTTTCAACGCTTGTTTTTGATTTGCAATTGCTCGTTTTTGGGAATCCTTTTGGGTACTGACAGAAACATATTCACCCATGGCCATTGAAACTGTTCCGGCAAGCATGCCGGAAATTCCAGAAATAAAAATAGCAAAATTGCTTGTTGAAGCACCAGCAACACCAATAACGATACCGGCAACTGAAACGATCCCATCATTGGCACCCATAACAGCGGCACGCATCACGTTGATTTTTTGAGCTAGCGTTTGAGCCTTCTTCATAATGTTGCCCCCAGCTTCTTTGTAATGGTTATTATCTAACATTGATTATTATATGCCTGCTGAGCTAGAATGTAAATGTAGAATAACTGGTTAGGAGGCAACTGGATGAATCTCGAAAAAATGATTAGTTGGTTGATGCTTTTAGCAAATATGTATTTAATATATCTATTATTATCCATGAACAATATGAAAGCTATGTGGTTAATGGCAATCATTATGACAGTACAGTCTATTTATAGCTTATATTTAAGTTATACCAGGAATTAAAATAATATTTTTATCTTATAGAAAATTTAATAATTTATCAGCTATCTTTGTTTTAGGGGGCTATAATAGTACTGGAGGCGAGCTTAATGACTAAAATCTACTTGAAGAAGAATGAGCCCAAACAAGTTGTCAAGTTGTCCGATGGTGATCTTGGAATCATGAAAACGATTGCAAATGGAAAGGTTAAAAAATATCAGTTCCATTTTGAAAATCATGATCACGCAAGCTTTTTTGCAAGTGGTAAAATTACTAATGGTGAAAAAGTCCGCGTCGAAAGTATTGACGGGCCAGAAGAGTATCAATTACTTTATCAATAATGATTTGTTTTTAGAGTTAAGCAAGCAAAATCGGTGATAACCGATTTTTTCTTTTATTCATAAAGAGGAGAAAGAACAATGGCGACTACATTTCGCGAAGCTAAAATAGCGGATCTAAAATACATAGTAAATGTTTATAATGAATCAATTCCAGGCAGAATGGCCACCGCTGATTTAAAGCCGATTACTGTGGCGGATCGAAAAGAATGGTTTTACCAACATAATCCAACAACCAGGCCACTTTTGATCATTTTAAACGATAAACAACCGGTTGGCTGGGTTAGCTTAAATAGCTTTTATGGTCGCCAAGCATACCATAATACTGTGGAAATTAGCATTTATCTGGATAACAAGTTCCAGGGAAAAAAGCTTGGAAGTAAAACCCTTGATTTTGTTGAAGAGAATGCAAGCCGGTATGGTTTTAAAACTATTCTTGCTTTTGTTTTTGGCCATAATACGCCAAGTATCAAATTATTTGAAAACCATGGTTATTCTGGATGGGCGGATCTGCCGAAAGTTGCTGAACTTGATGGCGTTCAAAGAGATTTGGTAATTTTAGGGAAACGAGTCCGTAATTAAGAAAGTTAGAAATATGTATAAAAAAGCCCAGTTAATCAAGTTAAAGATTAACTGGGCTTTTTAGTCTGGGATATTTGTTTATGCCAAATTGTTGTTGTAAACGTAATTCATTAATGATCTAGTTTCTGTAAATTCATTTTCATCGTGAAGGACAACTGTAATAATTCTATCATGACTATTCATTTGACCAGTCCCGACAAAGCAGTAACCAGCGGGATCAGTATAACCAGTCTTTAAACCATCAACATTCAAATTAGCCTGATAATATTTTCGACCAGGTAAGAGATTGTTGTAGTTCCAAAGAAGTTGGCCGTCGAGTTTCATTGAACCAATTTTGGCATCTTTTAAAACGTCAGGATAGTCTTTAATTAGGTGACGAGCAATTAATGCAACGTCTTTAGCTGATACCATATTGGCGTTGGCCCCACCAATGTTGTAGCCATAAGCGGCTAGGCTATTTTGCTCCATTCCATTGGCAGATACCCATTTAGCTCGGCCCAGATGGAATACTTTACTTTGCGCATTCATCATTCCAACAAATTTCTTGTTGTAATAAGGAGTTGATCCCCCGGCCACCCATTGGCCCAAGGCAAGAGCAGCATTGTTTGATGAATCAAGTAGGGCAGCAAGATAAAGGTCTCGAACAGTATAGGAATTTTTGGTAAATTTAAAACTACCAAAAACTGGAGACTTGCCCATTGCTTTTAAACCAGAGTAGCTAGTATTAACTTTGGAATTCCAGGTTCCGCTGCCATTACTTAGTTTTTGGCGAACTAAGTATAGAGTCATCAGTTTTGAAACTGATGCAATTGGCCTCATGGTATTTTCACTTTTTGAGTAAACAATCTTATCTTTGTTGTAATCCAGGGCAACAGCAGATTTGGCGTAAGTCAAAGTAGGTGAACTGGCAGAAACTTTGGCCCCAACAGCTGGTAAAGTTAAAACTGCTGAAAACGCAGCAATACATACTCCTTTAATCACTTTTTTAATTAGCATAAAATTACTCCCCTCTATGTACTATACAAGAGTCTACCATGGGAAAAATTAGTAAGGCAAGAGTTCCCGGCTATCTGTAACTTAACTGTAGTGGTTGTGAAATAAACAGAGTGAAAAAAGGTGCGTTTAGCTTGCGTAAGGTAAGTCTCACAACCCTGGATTTTCCTGGGTATGGCAAATTCAGGGTTGTGTGCTTACCTCTAGCAAGCTGCACCTTTTTTCACGTTTCAGCTATATAAAAGACATAAGACTAGCATTAAAAAGCTGCACTTATCTAGTAAGAAGCTCTTCTTTCACCAGGTTTTAAACGACCAAAGTTTCCCCAGCTTTCTAAACATTTGGCAGTTACAATAATTCAAGTTCTAAAAAGATTCAACAAAAAAATCGGATCAATCAACAGATTGAACCGAAAAAGTAAAAATTTAGGCAGCTTTTTCTTCAGTGTTTTCCTGGCGAGTATCCTCTGACACTAATTTATTATAAAAATTAGCCATTGTTAGATAGTAATAAGGTTGAACCCAAATGAAAGGAATTCCAATTAGCAAAATCGAAAAGATAAACCAGCCGATAAAACTCAGCTGAAGGACAAAATAATCCATTTTGTGACCGTCCATCAATTCGCGACTTTTAGTGATGGCTTCGTTGTATCCCATCAATTCTCCGCGATCAATGGCATCACGGTAAATGTAAATTGCCTGCGAATATGAAAAGGATTTGATAATTCCGGGGATAATCAATAAAAATGTCCAGAGAATTGTATAAACCATCGTTAAAATGCTAATTACAATTGATCCTAGGAAATATTGGCCGCTTTTAACAATGGTGAATCCTTGCTGAAGAGGATTTTGATAATCATTATTTCCGCGATGGGAATCGATGCAGACAAACATGATTCCAATAAGTAACAGAGCAGAGACCATGCTGAAAATATTAATTGCCATGCTGTAGTTTGAATAAGAAGCAACATTTTGAGTAGTTAAATTGTAGCCTAAATGTGACATGCTTTTAGATACTCGGTAATTGCCAATCCCGGATAAGGCTTCAATAATAAACACTGGTAAAAACATTAGTAGGAAAAAAGGAAAATGGTTATTTAAGATATTTTTCGACTCAGTTTTAATTTGGATACGATTCAAGAAAACTCCCCCTTTTTTGTTCAAAGACAAGGCCAATTATACCATTTGTCAATGCAACAAAAAAAGAAGCCCGAAAGCTTCTTAGATGAAAAACTGTAATGCCCAAATTCTTTATTATTTGACTTTTGAAGTTAAAACCCAGCCATAGCCTTTGATGTTAGTGAATGAAGAAGTTTTATTGGCTCGATTCGTAGTGATTACCTGTGTAGCTTTATAAGACTTGCCAGGTTTGATTGTTCCTAATTTATGAAAGGTTACCATCGGAACATCGGCATACAAATATCCTTTGTAGTAAGTAGTTTTCTTTGTAACCTTGACTGCTTTAGCTTTTTTGTAGAAATTACTTTTTATAATTGTGTAGGTAGTACCATGACTTGACTTTAAAGCAGCATTGGCTCTACTTGGGTTAACGTTGATAGATGAAAAACCGACAAATAATGGAAATGCCAAAGCAGTTACTGCTAAAAATTTGAACATCTTTTTCATACTTAATCTCCTCCTTGATAGATCAATCCGAAGTATAAATACTGGTGAAAAATATTCAATATAATTACTTAAAAAAAGAAACAACTTTATGCTTTTTTTACTTTGTAAAAATCTAATTTGAATTCAGAAGAAAATTGATTGCTGACAGTTTGTTAGTCACAGCGGCAATTGATGATGCCATCAGATTTGTTGCTTGACTAAATTTTTGATTGGCCTGATTTTCAAAAGTCTTTATGATCTGGTCATAAATTTCTTTTAAATCGCCATCTTTTTGATTTTGAAATAAAATTGCTTTTATTTCATCAATGGAAAAAGTGGTTTTAAAAATACTAATTAAAATGATTTCAGCTAACTGTTTTCGATAATACCTTTTGATTTTTGGCTTTGATACCAGACCTTTTTTTACATAACTATTTATCATTGATTTTGTTAAAGACTGGCTTGTAAACTGACTTGTTAGTGAATTTATTTGGTCTAATACTTGATCCATGTATAAGCCAAGATCGGGTATTTCTAGGTACTTTGGCATTTTAATAATTTTTGTTTGGCTCATAGTTGCTTCCTTCAAAATTTTCTTACCTGATTATCTCATAATAAATAACTAAAGTACATAAAGTAGTATTGAATACTATGTTATCTTGACTATTGAACTATTATGTCCTAATATGCTTGTAAGGAGAATTTTAGTATGCAAAATAATGTTATCAGACACAGCAAAAGCCAAGTAGTTTTGGAAGTTTTGAATGCAGTGAGCCACGGAATTTCTTTTTTCTTGGGAATATTTTTGACAATAATTTTATTGGTAAAGGCTTCTAGAGACTCATTAGGTGGGGCAGAAATTTTTAGCTTGGCAATTTATTCGGCCGCAGTATTGCTTTTGTATTTGGCCTCGACTCTGTTTCATTGCCTGGTATTTACTAAAGCATCTCGAGTGTTTCAGATATTTGATCATAGTAATATTTATTTACTAATTGCCGGCACCTATACGCCATACTGTGTAATTTTTATGCCAGGAATAGCTGGGGTAATCTTGTTGACAACTGTTTGGATTCTTGCCGTTAGCGGCATTATTCTTCATATTATTTCGAAAGGGAAGCACCAAAAAATAGAAACCACAATTTATGTGGCGATGGGTTGGCTATGTATGTTTTTAGGAAAAGCATTATATAGTAATCTTTCATTGGCTGGTTTTTGGCTGCTGGTTTCGGGTGGAATTGTCTTCACGCTCGGAGCTTTAATATATAGCTTTTCTAAAATTCCCGGGATGCATTTAATTTGGCATTTTTTTGTAATGGCAGGGACACTGTTGATGTTTTTATCAATCTATCTGAATATTTAGAATTATTATTTTTTTCTAATAATTAAAATACTTGTTTTAACAAGCACTCAGACTGTTGAAACGTGATTTTGATCACAATTCAAGGTTGACAAGTTTTTTATTCATGATATTGTTTAGACATTCAAAGTTAAAAAATAATAATGAACATGAAGTTATGATTAGAAAAGTAAAAAGTTGGTTTGCTCAAAGAGAGTTCCGTTGATGAGAAGGAACAGCAAAGACTTTTGAAACACATCTATGAACTGGATGGTTGAACAAAGTAGATTATCCCGCCGGCGAGCGTTATCAGGGCTGTTGAGACTGTTCTTTTGGCCAATTGTTCAAAATGACTAGTTTCAAACAGTGTGAGGCTGTTTTTGTGAGAAAATGGCGAAGATGAGGTGGAACCGCGATAAGTCGTCCTCAGATGTTGCAATGCAATATCTGAGGACGATTTTTTATTTTTTAACTTAATATAAATTTTAACTGGACGTCGGACCAGGAAAGGGAGATTTTAGTTATGGAAATTATTGAAAAACCTTTAGAGGATTTATTAAAAGAAGTTGGCAGAAGAAACAGTTTAGTAGCAAATCAACCAGAAGTTGAACAGACAGTTAGAGATATTATTCAAGATGTTGCTCAAAATGGTGATAAGGCGATTATGCAATACGAAAAGAAATTTGATAAAGTTGATTTGGACTCCTTAAAAGTTTCTCAAGATGATATTGATGTTGCATATAATGACACTCCCCAAGATGTGATTGACGCTTTGGAATTAGCCAAGAAAAACATCACTTCATTTCAGAAGATGGAAGTTGAGACCAGCTTCATGGATGCCAACCAAAAAGGGGTTATCCGAGGAGAAAAAGTTGAACCATTAGCTGCTGTTGGTGTTTATGTTCCAGGTGGTACTGCTGCTTACCCATCTTCCATTTTGATGAACGTTATTCCAGCTAAAATTGCCGGAGTTAAAAAGATCGTAATGGTGACTCCCCCACAAAAAGATGGCTTAAATAAAGCAGTTTTGGCTGCTGCCAAGATCAGTGGTGTGGATGAAGTATATACGATTGGCGGAGCTCAAGCAATTGCCGCCATCGCATTTGGTACTGAAACCGTTCCTCGCGTGGATAAGATCACTGGCCCAGGTAACATTTTCGTTGCAACCGCCAAAAAACAAGTCTTTGGTCAAGTTGATATCGATATGATCGCTGGCCCATCAGAAATTGGCGTGATTGCTACTTCACCAGCTAAACCAAAACAAGTTGCTGCCGATCTTCTTTCTCAAGCAGAACATGATAAGATGGCTCGACCAATTTTAATCACAGACGAAAAGGAACTTGCAATAAACGTTAATAATGAATTAAGTAAGCAAGTTGATACATTGCCAAGAAGAGAAATTGCTCAGGCTGCAATGGATAACGAAGGTTTTATTGCTGTGGTTGACGACATTGATGATGCCTTTACGTTGATGAATTCCGTTGCTCCAGAACATTTGGAGGTTCAAGTTCCCAACGCTGTTTCGTATCTAAATCAAATTCAAAATGCCGGGTCAGTATTCTTAGGCTTCTATGCCTCAGAACCTGTTGGCGATTACGTTGCTGGGCCAAACCACATTTTGCCTACCGGCGGGACTGCTCGTTTCTTCTCGCCACTTGGGGTTCAGGATTTTGTTAAGAGAACTCAATTTGTTTCTTATACTGAAGACGCTCTTTCTAAAGAGGCCAAAGCTATTACTACTTTGGCAAGAGTTGAAGGTCTTGAAGCCCACGCCAGAGCCATTGAAAGCCGCTTTAACTAAAAATTTAAGTAAGTGGCTTGCAAAATTTTAAAAATGAGATATTATATTGACGCGTGGTGCTAGTTAAATTT
>DIDF01000096.1 GCA_002418005.1 Lactobacillaceae bacterium UBA5807 | reverse complement strand
TTAGCAGTTTAACCTCAGCCAAGGTAATTGTCGTTAAAAGAAATGAGTTACACCAATTTTCGGTTATCCCACAACGGTGGCTCATTGAACGTTCATTTAGTTGGTTGGGAAATTATCATCGTTTATGGCGTAACTGTGAGCGTAAGCTCAACACTAGTCTCATGATGGTTTCGTTAGCTTTTATCAGGTTACTTCTTAAAAGATACTAAACAGTTTCTAAGACAGATTGTTTAATCGTGCCATATTTAAGCGAACTCATTCCGCCAGCATTAGTGGCAATATTGCCGCCCACAGAACTAATTGGCTTAGAACCGGGGTCCGGAGCAAAGAAATATCCTTGTTTTCTAGCTTCAGTATCCAAGTCCCCATTTAAGACGCCGGCCTGAACGACAGCGTATTGATTGGGAATATTGATATCAATAATTTTGTTTAACTTTGAAAGATCAAGAACGATTCCGCCATTCTCACCAGCAGAACTGTTTACAATTGATGTCCCATTGCCATAAGGAGTTACCGGGATTTTATTTTCATTAGCATACTTCAAAGTCTCTTGAACATCTTTGTAACTATGAGCTTCAACAATTGCTAATGGTGAATAAGCTTCCATTACTTCTTGAGTATATTTGTTCTGTCCATACTTGTTTAAAGTTTGCGGATCGGTAATCACCTGACCATCAGGTAAAGATAACTGACTAATATCGGTAGGCATAAAATGAACACTTCTTTCATTGAATTTTAATGTAAGAATATCACAAATTATGGTTTTAAGCATCGGAACTCTGAGAATGTGTTGTTATTTTCCCTCAGATTTTACTGGTTTATTAGGATCTTTCTTTATTTTTAATACTTTTGGAAATTTGATGAAGTGAGTGATAATTAACAGTAAAGCTGTCAACCCAGTAATAAATAACCCTAAATTAAATCCAGCCGGCCAATAAGAGAATGTAACTTGATGGGTTCCTTGGTCAACATTAATTTTCATAAACATGTTTGCCCAAATGTGAGGAGTAACTTTTTGGCCGTCAACAGATACGTGCCAACCTGTAGAGTATGGAATGGTGGTCAACATTGTCCGGTTTGGTGTCGGCGAAGTAATAGTCCCGGAAACGGTTCTGTCCGTGTAATGATTTACTTTAAACGAATTTTGTTTCATGTCGTGGGCAAACTGGCTAACTTTATTGTTATCAAGGGCGTAAAACAGGACATTATTGAATTCGGCGTGGTTCTTTAGCGCCTCAACTGTTAGCTTAACGGTCCTTGGTTTATTTGTTCCTGAAGCAAAATTAAGCAAAGTCTCTTTAGCCGAGCTTCGATACTGTGGCAAAGTAACACCATTAACCTGATATAAGAAAAGATCCTGAGTCATTAAAGGACCTAACGACATGTAATAAGAAGTGTGTGGTTGAACTTTAAATGTCATGGTAAGAGAAGCCGGTTCAGTAGGGTGGATCTTATTAAACTGAGCATTTGTTATTGCTGGAACTGACTGCATATTACTAAATTGAGTTTTGGAAGGGACAGCTTCATCAAAGAGTTGGCCAACCTGTGGGTCAATTTGTTGGGCAATTGTATTTTGATATTCTGCAGTGTTCGTATTGCTATTTATTGGAAACATAATCTGGGTATTACTTAGAAATCCTAATGGCAACGCAAAAGGATTTTTATAGATATTAACAACATCGGAATGGTCGACCAGCTGATAATTTTTAATATCAGGTCTACCAGTTAAAGGAATAGTATACTTTTCAAGCTTGATGAAGTTTGAAACCGATGTGTTAGCTCGAGGAGTAAAGTAATATTTCATTCCTAAAAGAGAATCTGTAAACATTGTTCCGTTAGAAAATACCGCGTAATACATACTACTTGGATTACCAATATTATTATAAAAATTAGTAGTGGCAGTTTCTAGAGTAGAGGAGAAAACTGAGCCACCATGGAAATTAGCGGTTAACGGATCGTTTCGAGTTCGGTTGAAAGTCGAAGCAATTCGATAGAAACTAGGATCCATTTTTTTAGTTTTGTTAGTAGCTGTATCAAGAATTTGGACGAATTTAGTGAAACTGTCATTGGTTAAGTAGGTAATATTATTGAGTGAAAGGGCCATATTAGTGCTCATTTCAATAATTACTAAACCGGCGAGTAAGCCACTGGCAAGAATTTTATGAGTAGTTTTACTCCAGAAAAATAGTCCCGCTGTAACTAATATGATAAATACTAATCCAATGATTAAATTCTTCATTGAAAGAAACTTGAAAGATTTAAGGAAAATCAAAACATATATAAATCCGGCAGCAACGATTGTTAATGAGGCAACCATATTTTTCCAGCTAATTTGATTTTCTGCAATACTTTGTAATGATTTGAATGCAATAAATATCATTAAAAATGAGAAAACAAAGGAGAATCGATATGGATACCAAACAGGCAGAGCTAAACCATGCCAGAAGACATCTAATGGCATGAAGAAGAACGATACGATGATAAATAAAGCTAGCAATCCATTTGCTAATTTCTCACGCCAGTTGATTTTTCGATCAAAGAAATAGTAAAGGCAAAGAATAACAATGAGACTGCCAACAAAAATATTTGGCGTTCCGGTTGGCATTTGCGTAAAATCAAAAGCCCCGTTAAAGAACTTTGCAATCATGTGGAAAGGATTATATTCAAAGGCAAAAGCCATAGCAGGTTTAGCTAATTTTGCTTTACTTACAAGCAAAGAATAATAAGTAGGAATTAACATCCAAGATGAAAGAGCCCCACTTATCAAAGAAGCTCCCAGCCAGTTGCCTAGAACCTTTAAATAAGAATCAGCTTTATATGCTTTAAAGATGGAGAATAGGATGATATATGCCGAAATAAAAATTGCAATCATCCAAGCAATGTAATAATTAATAATCAAAATTGCAGTTAAGGCAATAATATATAACGCTTTTGATTGGCCATGCATAATTTTTTGTAGACCAAGAAAAACTAAAGGCAATAAAATTACTCCATCCAACCAAAGAATATTCAGCTGGTTAGCAACCATCCAGCCCATAAAAGCATAAGTAGTTGAAAAGGCAACATTAAGGAAGCTATTTATTTTTCCAGTTTTAATCAATAGATAACTAAAAGTTAAACCAGAGAAACCATATTTTAGAATTGTAATAATTGCTAAAACGCTTGGGAGCTTTGAAATTGGGAAGAGGAGAATCAGAAGATTTAGCGGACTCATTAAATAATATGCCCAGGTTCCAATCATGTCACCACCCAAAGCTTTACTGAATGAATAGAAAAAGGCTCCTGGATCATGGAGAATGGTGTTTTTGAAGTAAGCGAAAAAGTCAATGTATTGTTGACCCATATCAACTGTCATTATTGAAGATGATCCAAATGGGGCAAACTTCCTATAAATAAAATATCCCATAACGATAATTAACGGGACCAAAAAACTAAACAGTAAAGTTAATCTTTTCCTTTTTTTCATTAATGGCATCTCCTCAAGCGAAAACTCTAACTGATTATTTAAAAATCCCTCTAAGAAAGTTAGGGGGATTTTACTTAATTACCTAATTTTTGTGTTAAGTAAAATGATATATTTTTCTATTGGGCAAGAAGTAGTGACTGAACTTGCTTTGGAAGAGGTTTTGCGGATGATATTATTCCTTGTGGAATTGCTACGGAATTAACTTTGTTGATACTTCCGTAAGTTGAATCCACATTGCTTGTGTTAACCGCAGCTTTTGCACTTGATGCGTATTTAACCGAAATGCTGCATGAAACTGGTAAATAAGTCTTCTTGTTCATCTTATAAGTAAACTTCAAAGACTTAAAACTGGCTTTATTAACGGTTGATGCGTTTTTATTGTTACTAAGATACAAGAAGTATTTTTTAGCAAAGTTGCTGGCAGTGCTATCTGTTCCACTATACGATAAGACAATATTATTTCCGGAAGTGCTTTCCTTGAAATTGTTTTTTAACTCTTTAAGAAGAAAAGTATTGGAGGTTCCTGTTAAAGTTGCCTTTGCGTTTTTAATAAAGTTGCTGCTATTGCCCAATTTAGCTTTATACCATTTGTTTTTCATACTAGTATAAAGGACACCATTATCAACATAGTACTGATTTTTACTTTGGTTTTGGTTGATTTGATTCATCTCAGCTCTAAATGGGTTAGATGTAAAAGTTCCTTCACTAACCGAAGTTGTTGCACCAGTTGCTGCGCTAGTTTGACTAGTACTTGTCACATAAGTTTGACCACTCTTGATCTTGTTGCTTGCATCAATTGCACTTTGAGCGTCCTTTTTGGCATTTGAACAACCTGCTAAGGTAAGAGCACAAACTCCCAAAATAAGCAAAACAAATTATTTCATAAATAAAAGCTCCCAATTAATAAAAATTTATTTGGCTAAGCATTAATCGCTTATACCATACATACAAAATAAGCCTTCTATAGTTTACCACTCTAATAACTATTCATAAACTAAGTTTTTATTACGATGATAAAGCAGATGATCTACTCAGAAAATGTTAATATACTTGCAGATTAATCGGAGGTTAGATAAATGAAAATAAATGTATACCTTGCGCAAATTGATATTAAGTTTGGTAAACCCCAAGATAATTTCTCCCAAATCGAGTCTTTTGTAAAAAAGGCGGCGGCAAGCAATGCTGATATCGTGGTGTTTCCGGAGATGTGGAATACAGGATATGATTTGACCAGATTTTCGGATATTGCTGACACAAATGGCAATAAAACAAAAGAGTTATTGTCTAAGTTGGCATCAGAATATAGAATAGCAATTCATGGTGGCTCGGTTGCTGTTAATGAAAAAGGTAAATTTTATAATCAAAGCTTTATTTATTCTAAAGAGGGCCAGTTGCTTGATTCATATAAGAAAGTCCATTTGTTTGGATTGATGAACGAAGACAAATTTCTACAAGCTGGCGACAAGAAAGTCTATTATCAAATAAATGGCGTTCCTGCAACTGGGGTTATCTGCTACGATATTCGTTTTCCGGAATGGTTAAGAACCCTAAGCCTTTCAGGAAGCAAAATCATTTTTGTTCCTGCGGAATGGCCAACTCCAAGGATCATGCAATGGCGGCGTTTGCTTTCGGCAAGGGCAATTGAAAATCAATGTTTTGTAGTTGGAGTAAATCGAGTGGGGTCAGATCCAGACAACCAATTTGGCGGCCATTCGGGGGTCTATGATCCACTAGGAAATGAAATTATTTCTTTAAATGACCAGCCGCAAGGTAAATTAGTTACTTTAGACCTTGATCAAGTTGACAAAGTCCGAGGATCAATGCCGGTATTTGCTGACAGGCGACCGGAACTTTATAATTAATTTCTTCTTCCTAAACTAATTAAACGAAAAAAATTCAATTAAATATTACATTTTCGGGGGTATTGTGATTTTTTTCTCAATATCCCTTGTTTTTTTTGAAATAATGTTTATAACGGAAGGTGAAAGTGATTATGAGTTAAACATCAAAGCCTGTAAAAATAGCAAGTGATCGTTATAAATGTCGGAAAGGCCTTTATGTATCATGATTGCTCAATTATTAACAAAAATTTATGGAGATGAGTACTTTGCGAATTAAAGCAGCAGTTGTTGACAAGAAGGGTGCACCTTTTGAAATTAGAGATGACATCGAACTTGGTCCATTGCAGTCTGATGATTTGCAGGTTCATATGGTTGCTAGTGGAATTTGCCACTCCGATGAAGCATTACGTAAAGGCGATGCGGTTATCGGCTATCCAATTGTTTTAGGTCATGAAGGTTCAGGAATTGTTGAAAAAGTTGGGCCAGAAGTTAAAAACTTTAAACCAGGCGATCACGTAGTTCTTTCATTCTATTCTGATGGAACATGTGTTAACTGTTTAAGAGGAATTCCTACCCAATGCTTGAATTACGCAGCAAACAACTTGTCAGGAGTTCGTCCTGATGGTTCAGCCCACTTTACTGAAAATGGTAAGCAAGTTGATGATATGTTTGATCAATCATCATTTACGACTACCACTGTTGTTCGTGAAAGAAATGCCGTTAAAGTTGATAAGAGCTTAGACCTTAGAAAGCTTGGACCTCTTGGCTGTGGATATGTAACTGGTTCAGGAACCGTCTTCAATACTTTGAAGCCAAAACCAGGAACTACAATTGCTGTATTTGGTACTGGTGCCGTCGGTCTTGCTGCTATGATGGCTGGCAAGATTTCTGGATGCACTAAAGTTATTGCCGTTGATATTGTTGATTCTCGTTTGAAGTTAGCCAAAGAACTTGGCGCAACTGATGCTATTAACAGTAAAGAAGAAGACCCAGTTGAAGCTATTAAGAAATTAACTAACGGATATGGTGTTGACTTTGCCGTTGATACTACTGGTGTTACTAAGATCATGGAAGATTCAATTCAAGCACTTGCCCAAGGTGGAACTACAGCAACAATTGCCGTAACTCCAAACCATGTTGACTTGGATACTTGGAATGATCTTTGTGTTGATGATCGTAAGATCGTTGGTGTCAACATGGGTGATTCAATTCCTCAAGTTGATATTCCAAGATTAATTGAATTTTATAAAGCAGGAATGTTTGACTTTGATAAAACTGAAAAGTTCTACAAGTTTGAAGATATTAATCAAGCTAATGCTGATTCAGGCAGCGGCAAGACTATCAAACCTGTCCTTGTTATTGACCCTGACTATAAACCAGGCGAATAATTTAAACCTTGATTTTTAATAATTAGTTTTTTGAAAGGAAGCTAATATTATGGCTGTTTCTACACAATTGAAACATTATCAAATGTATATTAATGGTGAATTCAAAGACTCAGAATCAGGAGAATTGATTCATGTTTTGAACCCATCAACTGGAGAAGAAATTTCAACGGTTCCCAAGGCAACTCGTAAGGAATGTCAAGAAGCCATTGATGCAGCATACGAAGCAGAGAAGAGCTGGAAGAAAGTTCCAGCAGCTACTCGTGGTGAGTATCTCCATAAATGCGCTGAAGAAATTCGTAAGAACAAAGATCTTTTGATCCACTTACTTCAAGAGGAACAAGGCAAGATCAAGTCTTTGGCAACTACTGAAATTCTATTCTCAGCTGATTACTTTGATTACATGGCAGCTGCAGCAAGAACTTATGAAGGTGAAATCCTCCAATCAGACAATCCTAATGAAAACATTATGATTGCTAAACAACCTATTGGTGTTGCTGCAGGAATTCTTCCATGGAACTTCCCATTCTTCCTGATTGCTAGAAAGATGGGTCCAGCTTTGGTAACAGGTAACACAATCGTTATGAAACCAAGTACTGATACTCCTAACTTGGCTCTTGAATTTGCTAAGATTGTTGACAAAGTTGGTATTCCAAAGGGTGTTGTAAACTTTGTTACCGGCCCAGGTTCTGAAATTGGTGATGAACTTTCCAGAAACAAGAAGATTGGAATTATTAGTTTGACTGGTTCTGTAAATTCAGGCAAGCGAGTAATGGCCGCAGCTGCAACTCACATGGCAAAAGTTTCTCTTGAACTTGGTGGTAAAGCACCAGCTATCGTATGCAGTGATGCAAACATTGATTTGGCTGTTCAATCTATTATTGATTCACGTGTTGATAACAATGGACAACTTTGCAACAACTGTGAACGAATTTATGTTCAAGAAAGTGTTGCTGATGAGTTCATCAAGAAGTTGTCTGACAAGATGTCAAAGATCACTGTCGGCAACGTTATGAAAGATGACAACATCGGCATGGGTCCACTGATCAACAAAGCTGCTTTGGATAAAGTTTCTGGAATGGTTGACCGTGCTGTTAAAGCAGGCGGCAAGATTACTGCCGGCGGTCACGTACTTCACATTGAAAATGGATTCTACTACGAACCAACAGTTATCACCAATGTAAAGCAAGACTCAGAAATTGTTCAAGACGAAATCTTTGGCCCAGTTCTTCCAGTTGTTACATTCAAGACTTTGGATGAAGCAATTGATATGGCTAATGACTCTGACTTTGGACTTACTTCATCAATCTTCACTGAGAACCTTGACTCAGCTGCAAGAGCAGCAAACGAACTTGAAGATGGTGAAACTTACATCAACAGATTCAACTTCGAAGCTATGAATGGTTCACATTCTGGCTGGAAAGAATCAGGTATCGGTGGTGATGATGGTCGTCATGGTATTGAAGAATATCTCAATACTCATGTTATTTACCTTCAAGGTCACCCAGAAATGGCTCAAAGCTAATTATCAGCCTAATCTTTCAACAGTAGATTAAGTTTAGTAAATCCTCCTTTCGTATAAAAATGGTGTCAGTTATTAACTGACACCATTTTTATTTGTTCATTTGACGGTAGATTAGGTATAGGATTATTGCTAAAATTATGCCAAAGCCAATGATAGGTTGGTCGCGAAAGATTAAATGAAAAAAGTATAATGAGTGGGTGCCATGAATGCCCACAAATAAGGAATTTAACATAATTAGGGGTATCCTTTCTGAATTCTTTTAGTATACTGAAGGAAAGGTAGTATTTGTTGAGTTAGGAGTTATTTATGCAAATTGACTGGGGATTAGTTTTTAACATTATCGTATTTGTCAACGCTATTCTTGCTATTATAACTGTTTTTAGAGAAAAGCGAGATATTGCGGCTATTTGGGCTTGGCTATTAGTCTTAGTGTTTTTGCCGGTCGTTGGCTTTATTGCTTATGCATTTTTAGGCAGAAAACTGCCCAAGAATCGTTTGTTTCAATTACAGTCACACGTAAAAATGAGGTTGGAAGAGCGGTTATCCGATCAACGTCAACAAATTGGTAATGAGGTAAAAAACTCTTCCGATGAGATTGTCAAACGAGCATACAACGCAGTAAATATGTTTATGACAACTGATTCCGCCTTTTTGGCTCGACAAAATAAAGTTAAAATTTTTACTACCGGCAAGGATTTCTTTCACCGGATGATTGAAGATATTGAAGGGGCCAAAAAGAGTATTCATATTGAGTTTTACACTTTTTATGCTGATAAGATTGGTACTGAAATACGAGATCTTTTGATAAAAAAGGCTAAGGAAGGTTTGGAAGTCAGGGTCATTTATGATTCTTGGGGTTCAATGGGAACTACTCGCAAGTTTTTTAAAGATTTGACAGCTGCTGGCGGCCACGCTCTGCCTTTCTTAAATACTCGCTCGGTTTTGCTTGATTCACGAGTTAACTTTCGTGATCATAGAAAAATCGTGGTTATCGATGGGATGTTTGGTTATGTTGGTGGCTTTAACATTGGCGATCAATACCTTGGTAGAAAAAAGAAATTTGGTAATTGGCGCGATACTCATATTCGAGTTATTGGCAGTGGAGTTTTTGGCCTTCAAGCCCGATTTATTCTTGATTGGAATGCTACCAGTCCTAAAAACCATATTAATGAAGATCACGTTGACCCTAGATATTTTCCAGTCACAACCACCAAGGGCTCAGTTAACATGCAGGTTGTTTCCAGCGGACCCGACCAAGATCTCCAGCAGATTAAAATGGGATACATTAGATTAATAACAATGGCACAAAATTATTGTTGGATTCAAAGCCCGTATTTAATCCCTGATGACAGTGTTTTGGATGCTTTGCGGATTGCGGTGAGTTCTGGAGTAGATGTTCGCATTATGGTTCCTAGCATGCCAGATCACCCCTTTGTCTACAGAGCAACTCAATATTATGCCCGCCAACTGGCTGAAGAAGGAGTAAAAATTTACTACTATCAAAATGGGTTTATGCATGCCAAAACGATGGTGATTGATGATCAAATTGCTTCGGTGGGTTCGGCTAACTTGGATTATCGTAGCTTTAAACTTAATTTTGAAATAAACGCTTTTATGTATGATAAGACTGTTTCTCAACAGCTAAGGGATATCTATTTAAAAGACATCGCGGTCAGTCAGCTACAAACTGTAAAAATGTTTAATGAACAGTCACCATGGCTAAAGTTCAAACAGACCTTTAGTCGATTACTTGCGCCAATTCTTTAAAAAATATAGCGTTTTCATGGAGATTTAAGGGCAGTGTAACTATAATAAAGTTGAAAGGTAATCAGATCAATTACCTGTTACTGCAGATGAAGGATTTCACCAAATGAGGTATTGCTAAGCCAGCGTGCTTAGATCTGCGTAGTCTGCGAGAATCATAACAGACAATTCAAAAGCTTAAAAGAAGACTCAATTGGGTCAATGATTGGTCGATGAACCTTTCATTCAAGTATATCGTGTCGGGACGAATTTTTTCGCCCCGTTTTTTTATAGATCTTTTGAGATAGCATAATCTAACTAAGAAGACTACAATTTGCGGTGAAAATGAACTGATTTACCAGGAGGGGCCTAATTCAGATGGATAAATATCAATCAAAAAAATATGGAAATATTTCAAGTCAGGAAATTTTTGAACATTATTCAGAATTTTCTGCATTAGATTTAGCGAAATTTATTCGGGATAAGAAAGTTACCAGTAGGGAATTGATTGTCTTTGTGATGAAGAAAGTTAAGGAGTTAAATCCTTCTTTGAATGCTGTGATTACTTTGCGAAAGGCATCGGCTCTCAAAGAAGCAGAAAATTTAAAGGATGAAGGGCAGCCATTTTATGGGGTTCCGTTGTTAATCAAGGGAATTGGTCAAACAATGGCTGGGGAATCTAATACGATGGGTTTAGTACCCCTTAAAGCCAGAGTTTCTGAAGATACTGGTAAGTATGTTAATCGACTTCAAGAACTTGGATTTATTATTATTGGCCAGACTAATTTTCCGGAATTAGGATTAATCAACCAAACAAAGTCTAAACTTTATGGAAATACTTCCAACCCTTGGGAAATGAGCCGAAACCCCGGAGGGTCCTCCGGTGGGGCAACTGCAAGTGTGGCTGCCGGAATAGTTCCGATAGCTACTGGAAATGATGCCGGTGGTTCACTTAGAATTCCTGCATCTTGGACAGGAGTTATTGGTTTTAAACCGACAAGAATTCTGGTAACTGGTGACGATGAAGAACCCTCAGTGGTTAACTTTGCTGAGGGCAAATCTATGGCAGACCTTTCAATGTTGTTTGAAAATGTTTTGGATAAACACCTAGCCCAGGTTTTGGTAAAACCTGTTCAAAGTTTAAATACATTAAAAGTTGCATTTTCATACAAATCGCCTGTTAATACAAAAGTCAGCCGCACCGCAATTCAGGGAGTTAAAAAGGCCGTTAAGTTTTTGAGAGAACACGGATTTACTTGTGAACAGGTTGATGCGCCAGCTGATGGCGTGAAGCTAATGCAATCTTATTATTCTGCTTCAACTTCAGTTGGAACCAAGGCAAATAAAATGATCAAAGACGCTACTGGTAAATCAATGAACTTTGATAATGTTTCCGCAATGACCTGGGGATTTTGGCGGGCAGACCAAAAGCAACCAAAAAGTGCTGAAGATTTAGTTAATTCCGAGATTAAAAGAGTTACAAAAGCCATGGCAGACTTTCACAAAAAATATCCCATATACTTAACGCCAACAACGGCATTTGCTGCTCCTTTAAATAAAGAATCAGTTTACCTTCCTGAAGATGTTAAGCAGTTAGCTCATATTGATGATCTGAATCATGAAGAACAAATGCAGCTTATATATAAGGCTTGTTTGCATCAATTAAAATTATCTCCGTTTACTCAGTTGGCAAATATTTCCGGTGAACCGGCAATCAGTTTACCGACCAATGTTGGCACAGATGGTTTGCCCGTTGGGATAATGTTTGAATTTGCTCAGTTTCACGATCAATTAGCTTTTCAAATTGGCAACTTATTCGAAAAATTTAACCAATTTAAATTTTTAAAAATAAAGTAAAAATAATTTAATTAAACGGTTTTACTAAATGGTTTTACTGTTTGAAGCGCTTCCAAATTAAAACTATACTTGAACCAGTTCAAATAAGGAGGAACTAATAACATGATTTCTAAACGAAAAGCAGTTTTAATCAGTTTAATTAGTTTCATCGCAGTTTTTGCACTTGTTTTAACTGGTTGCGGTAATAAAAAGAATGCCGCCACAACAAATACAAATAAGCCGTTGATTTGTGCTACTTCAGGGACACTGTATCCAACATCGTTTCATGATCCAAAGACAAATAAGTTAACCGGTTTTGATGTTGAAATTGTTAGAGCTGTTGCCAAGAAGCTAAACCGGAAAGTTCAGTTTACTCAATTGAACGTTGCTGGTGAACTCACTGCTGTCAAAACTGGCAAAGCAGACATGGCGGCCAATGATTTTGGAATTTCTCCAGCTCGAAAGAAACAGTTTACTCTTTCAACTCCATATAAACATTCCTGGAACAGTATTGTGGTAAGAAAGTCCGATAATTCAGGAATTCATTCTTGGGCTGACATTAAGGGCAAGAAAGCTGCTGGCGAAGCGGGGACAAACTATCAAAAGCTTGCTGCTCAACTAGGGGCAAAACCCGTTAACTACGATAACGTAGCTAACTCAGTTTACCTAAATGATGTCAAGAACGGTAGAACGGATTTAATTATGAATGATTATTACCTTCAAAAATTAGCTTTGGCCGCAGTTCCAAATAACGGGTTAAAGATTTTGCCGAATATGTACTTTATGACTAATGATGATGGCAGTGGTGTTGGTATTTTGATGGGAAAGAATAATCCTAAGTTGGTTAAAGAAGTTAACAAAGCTTTGGCTGAATTGAAGAAGGATGGCACCTTAAAGAAAATTTCTGAGAAATTCTATGGTGCTAATGTCACCGTTAAACCAAAGAATGTTAAGATCTCTAGATACTTTGTAATTAAATAGAGCTGATAATTGAATGAATATTTTAAAATATTTTTCAATTCCTGGATTTTTTAATGCACCATTAGCAGTCTCTTCGATTCCAAGAATTATGGCAGGATTTCCGCTTTCAATTATTTTGACAGTGGTGAGTTTTTTCCTGTCGCTGGTAATTGGATTATTTTTAACCCTTGCGCAGCTGAATAAACATAGGTGGATTCACTGGCTTGCTCGAGCTTATATATCATTTATGCGTGGGGTGCCAATGATTGTTGTCTTGTTTGTCATTTACTTTGGATTTAAAACAGATGCTTTACCGGCAGCGATTATTTCATTTACAATTGTTTCTAGTGCATTTGTTTCTGAAGTTTTCCGTTCATCATTTATTGCTATTGATAGAGGGCAGTGGGAAGCCGCTAGATCACTTGGGTTGTCTTATATGACAACAATTCGTAGTATTATTTTTCCTCAAGCCTTTAGGATTTCAATTCCAGCATTAGGAAATATTTTGCTGGATCAGTTTAAGAGTACTTCGCTTGCGGCGATGATTACTGTGGGTGAAATGTTCATGCAGGCTCAAATTGTTGCTGGGGCAAATCAGGATTACATGTCAATTTACTTAACGATTGCGGTTATTTACTGGTTCTTTTGTACTTTACTTACCGCAGGTCAAAACGTACTGGAACAACATTTGACTTATCCACATTAAATTTTTTGAATATTTATGATTGTTTTTTAGAATCAGATAAATATAAGCGAGTTCAATAAAAAACAGCAGAACTGAAATTTCAGTTCTGCTGTTTTGGCTTTTATTTTGATAAATCGTAATGTTGGTTTACAAAGTAAAAAATAATTGCTCCTAATGCTACGGTAACAAATTCACCAACGGCACAGGTAAGATAAGCACTCCAGAATGTTGGCCAGAATGCGGTACTGCCAACAATGGCAATTTCCCATGCAATGATAAACATATAAAATGTTGAAGAAATTACTGAAAATACCATTTTACCAGCCATCGACTTGATTAATTTAGTCCCAAAGTAGATGGTGATTAAATTAATAAAAGTTTCAAAAGTCCCCGCAACCAAGTCAATTGGTCCAACGGTTGAAATAAGGTTCGCGATAAAACATCCTAGAGTAACCGCTACGATATAACGCTTGTTGAAGATTGATAAAACATTAAATCCTTCAGCAAAACGAAATTGAACGGCTCCAAAGCTTAAGGGTGCAAAGGCTGCCGTCAAGACGACATAGAGTGCAGCGACAACGGCAGCTTTTGTCATGTCAGACAAACTGTCGATGCCCAAAAAATTAGTCTTAGAATCCATAATAAATTCCTTCCTTAAAGCTATTAAATTGTGTAACAGATACCTACTCTAATGCTTTTTGGAAGTTTAGTCAAAGTGAAAACTATCTATTAAGAATCCAAAGGAAGATAACGAAAACGACGGCCAGTGAATACATCATGACACTGACTTCTTTGCCTCGTTTTGCGGCAATCATTGAAATTGGGAACATGATAAATCCTAAGGCAATCCCATCAGCAATACTGTAAGTGAACGGCATGCCGACAAGCGTGATGAAACAAGGTGCAGCAATTTCAAATTTGTTCCAATGAACGTCTTTTAGTGATTGAGCCATCAAAATGCCAACGATGATTAAAGCTGGAGCGGTTACTTGGCTGGTAATAACTGTCAAAAGTGGTGAAAAGAAAGTTCCAAGTAAGAAGAGAATTCCAACAATGATCGTTGTGAATCCAGTTCGGCCGCCAACGGCGATACCTGCAGAAGATTCCACGAAGGCACCCATTGGTGAGGTCCCAAGTAAAGAACCAACCATCATTGTTGAAGAATCAGCGATCAAAGCACGGCCAATTCGGGGAATCCTGTTGTTTTTAATGAAGCCAGCTTGTTGAGCCAGGCCAACTAAGGTTCCGGCGGTATCGAAAAATGTAACTAATAGGAACGTGAGGACCACCACAATTAATTCTGGGGTGTTGATATTACCAATATGAGAAAGGGCAACCCCAAAAGTTGGGGCCAGACTAGGTACAGAAGAAACCCATTGATGTGGAAGTGGAATCAGTCCAGTTGCCATTCCTAAAATGGCGTTTAAAACCATTCCAATGAAGATAGCTCCTGGAACTTTCATACTCATAAGGATGACACTAACAACAAAACCAAAAATAGTCAGCCACGTAGTCCCAACATGAAGCGATCCAAGTGAAACCAATGTGTCTTTGTTGGCGGCAATCAAACCACCATCGTTCATTCCAATCATGGCAATGAATAAACCAATCCCACCGGCGATTGCCGCCTTTAAATCAGCAGGAATCGCATCAATAATTTTTTCTCGTAATTTTAAAGCGGTTAAAATCATGAAAATTACTGAGGCTACGAATACCCCAGCTAAAGCAGTTTGCCAAGGAACTTTCATTCCAACAACAACTGAATAAGAGAAAAAAGCGTTAATTCCCAAGCTGGCAGAAATCGCGATTGGATAATTAGCAATCAAACCCATCATGAAACAACCAAATGCTGAGGCCACGGCAGTAGCGGTAAAAACCGCTCCTTTATCCATTCCGGAAACCCCTAAAACGTTTGGGTTAACAAATAAAATATAAACCATTGAAACAAAAGTGGTAATTCCGGCAATTGTTTCAGTTCTAAAATTTGTTCCCCGTTCTTCAAAGTGGAAAAATTTAGCCATAGATGACAACATATAACGATATCCCCTTTATAATGTTCGTGTATTTATCAAAAATGAACATGTATATACTACCATTTTGGTATAACCAGTTCAATACACGAACTTTTCAAGGGTGGTAGAATATTGAAGTATAATAGAAAACAAATTGAAATTTAAATGAGGACTCCAAATGACCAAAGCTTTGATTTTGAATAAAAATAACCCGATTAACGTAGAACTCATAAAGCTTTTAAAAAGCGATGCTCAAATTCAGATTCAAACTTTTGATGGTAATCCACAAAGTTCTGAGGATTATCAACCTTATCTTAAAAATATTGACTGGATTATTTCTGGATTTGGACCGATGGATGTTGATTTGGATTTCGAAGCTTTGTTTGAAGCAATCGATGAAATTGGTCCAAAAATTTCCCACTTTGTCGTACTTTCTTATGCAGGGATTGATGAAGAGTTGCAAAATCCTCCTGAGTTTCCTAAAGTAGATGACAGAAATGAATTTTTAAAAGAACAACGTTATGCTATTAAGGTTGTGGATGAATCCGAGGTCCCATATACCGTTATTCGACTCAAAAAAGTGATCAGTGGACCCAAAGAAAAACTAGTAACATTTCCTGAAGGTAAAGAAATGCCTAGTGGCACAGTCACCACGGGAACCGTGGCCGAATATGTATTTGACATTTTAAAAAATAATCAGGCTCTTGGTGAGTCAATTGGCGTTATTAATAAATGATTTGAGGTGCTTTTATGATTCTTAGTTTAGATGAGCAGCAAGTTCAAACAATTAAAAATCAACTTGAAATTTCTAACCGCAAGTCCCATTTTGTAATTATTGAAGCGAATGCTCAGGGACAAGATGACGACGTAAAATTAGTCACGGATTACGACAATTTCGTCAAAATGAGAGATATGAACGGCCAGAACTTCAAATTTCGGATAATTAGGGATATTGTTCCAATTACAGATAATTTGGCGTACTGGGCAGTTGCCCAGGAGAGTCTTCACGAGGCTTCGGAAAAAGGAACTCCAGACGACAACTTGGTTAATGATCTTGAATTTTATACTAATAAAGTAATGGTAGAAAATAAGGTGGCGACTTCATAAGCCGCCTTTTTTCTTAATGTTTTTATTGTGATATAGCAAAAATGTGCAGAAAAGCCCACCTTCCTAGAGGTAGGCACCTCTAAGGTCAAATGCAAACTCGGCATTTAACCTTAGAGGAGACCTACCTTACGGAAGCTAAACTGTCTTTCCTGCACTCTAGCTTTGTTATGTACCACCCAGCCCAACCATGGGCCAGGCGTCATTAGGAGTAGGAATTGCCGGAACAGAACTTAAAAGATATATTGGGGGTAGATCAAAAAAATTCTGATTATATAGGATCAGCGGAGGCTGAAATCCGACAATTCCAATACAAGATCAATGCAAGCGTAAAGCTTTCATTTAGGTCAAATAATCTGGATACAATTTAGTATCCAATTTCAATGATATACAAAAATAAGTATTGTTCAATAAAAACGCTCATTAACTGAAAAGCCCATTTTTGCTGGGCTTTTGCGCATAGAGATTAACCATAAAGGAGTTTGTTATATGACTTTACAATTCGTTTTGGGAAAAGCTTCTTTTGACCACCAATCCAAAATGATTTCTAAATTAAACAATGATATGAAAGAAAATCCTGAGGACAAATTTTTTTACCTTGTCCCTAATCATGTCAAATTTGATTCTGAAGTTGAGGTCTTAAAGGGTTTAGCTGATCCAAATGCTAGAACTTCTGCTCAAAACAAGGTTCAGATTTTTTCCTTTTCTAGAATGGCCTGGTATTTTTTGAGAAATACTCCAGAATATCAACGACAACGAATAACTGCTGCTGGAATTAACATGCTACTTTATCAGATAATTGCCGATCATCAATCTGAGTTGATACTGTTTCAACAGGAAGTGGCTTATCCTGGATTTATTAATCAAGTAGCTCAAGAAATTCGCGAAATTGAATTAGGTAATATTAGTCCCGAGGATCTTCAAAATATTTTAAAGAATAAAAAAACTGGTTTTTCCAATGATCTAGTTGACAAATTGCATGATTTTGCAATTATTTATTCTGATTTCGTTAAAAGAGTGACGAATAGGTATTTTGATAACAATACCGTCCTGAATTTGTTGAACCAATATTTTAACGATCATGATATTGCCAGATACCACTTTTATATCAGTGGATTCTCCAAGTTAAATGCCCAAGAATTTCTTCTGGTTTCCACTTTAATTAAGCGGTCTGCTCAAGTAACCATTTCCTTAGTTTTAGACAAAGCCTATCCCGTGGAACTGCCGGAAGCGGCCAACCTTTTTTATCAATCTGCCAAACTGTTTTTAAAGTTATATAAATTTGCAAGTGAAGCCAAAGTCCCATATCTTCCGGTTGAGTTTGCTGATAAATCAGCGACTGGGACAGATTTAGCTAAACTTGGAAATTACTGGGTTCAGTCCAATAATGCTCAAGCCAAGATTACTAACGAGAAATTAACTGAAAATTCAATAGAGATTTATAAGACTGATAATCCTTATTCTGAACTGAACCGAGTGGCCGCTCAGATTCATCGTTTGGTGGCAAACGGAAGTTTTCGTTATTCCGATTTTTTGATCCTTACTCGCCATCTTGATTCTTATCAAAACGTAATTCAACCGATCTTTGAGGCCCAAGATATCCCTTTCTTTGAGGATATTCAAAAATCTATGGTTAATCACCCATTAGTAGAATTTTTGGGAGCACTTTTTGATATTGGTTTTCCACAAGATAGTAAAAATAAATATCGGCACGATGATGTTATGCGGCTTTTAAAAACCGAGCTAATTCTGCCGAAGACAGAAAATGGATATTTGGCTAAGGACCAGTATCGAAACGATTTGGCGCTGGCAGAAAATCTTGCACTTAAAAATGGTTATGACGGAAGTAGATGGATTCAAAAGGTTGACTGGCAATATGTTTGGCTGAATGATGCTCAGGATAATGTTGTTGTCACTGATGAAGATAAGCAGATTTCTAAACAAATTAATGTTATCCGTCATTTAATAAAAGATACCTTGCCACCATTTTATAAAAAAATAAGCCGGGCTAAGAACAATCAGGAGGCTGCGGCTATTCTTTACCAATTTTTGGATGAAGCAGGAGTAATTGATCAGCTTCAAATTATCCGTAAAAATGCGATTGATAACTCTGATTTGGTTTTTGCAAATCAGATTGAACAGGTTTGGGGGACGTTTTGTTCTCTGCTTGATGAGAATGTCGCAATCCTTGGCCAAAACAAATTTGATCCTAATGAGTTCTGGTCATTGTTGTACTCCGGTTTTCAGGCGGCCACATATTCTTCTATTCCTTCGACACTAGACCAGGTGACAATTTCAGAAAGTGGCATGGTGCAATCAAATCATTATAAGGTCACATTTATGATTGGCTCTGATGACGAAAATATGCCAGCTGTAACAGAAAATCAAAATTTGTTTGGCGATGATGATGTTGAACAAATCTCACAAAAATTAAATAAAAATCAATTTTTGAGTGACCCTGCTCAACAAGTTATGGCATTTGAACCTTACTTGAATTATTTGGCTTTTATGACCGCAACCGATAAATTAATTTTTAGTTTTAATGCTGCGGGCCAAGATAGTTCTAGTCGACAAATTTCTCCTTATTTAAATCGAATTGCCGATCATTTTGGCTTAAAAATTAATCATTTTGCTGCAACAGCCAAAGACAATTTAGCGGTTCTTCCATACGTTGGGGCAAAACGAGCAACTTTACATTCATTGATTCAGGTTTGTCAGGACGCTTATAGTCGAAATGTTTTGCCTTCTGACAGTTGGACCTTTATTTATCACAAACTGAATGATGACAGACAGTTTGTGGATTTGTTGGATATCTTAATTCATAGCATTACTTATAAAAATGCTCCTCAGCCTTTAAGCGCGGAGTCCGTAAATATCATTTACCCAAAGAATCTTAATATTTCAATTTCCCAGCTTGAGTCCTATTATCAAAATCCTTATGAATATTTTCTAAAATATGGGTTAAAGCTTCAGGAACGGGATGAATTTGAATTATCCTCAGCCTCAAAAGGGACTTTTTACCATGAAGCTTTAGATCTGATTGTTAAACAAATTAAGAACCAAAATATCGATCTGGCAAATCTTGATGAAAAAGACATTCCAGAATTGGTTGCAGAAAATGTTGCCAAAATGATGCAGGGAGAAAATAAATATCAATATGCGATCTTGGGCAGTTCAAGTAGGATGAAATTTTTAGCAGATCAGCTAGAAAAGACCGTTCAAGAAATGGTTAAGATATTGAAATTTCAAGCTCAAACAACTCCAATGAGGCCGCAAACCACCGAAAAGGTTTTTGGTCAACCTGGAAAAGACACTCTCAAAGGAATTAGTTTTCGTTTAGATGACGGTCGTTTCGTTAATGTCCGCGGCAGAATTGACAGAATTGATTCCATGACAGCAAACAATAAACGTTACTTTGGAATTGTGGATTACAAATCTGGTAATCGGAATTTTGAATATAACCAAGCATACTCTGGTGTTTCCATGCAGCTTTTGACTTATTTGGATGTTTTAAGAAAAAATTTGCCGGCATTATCTCCCGATGATCAAAACTTCTTGGCAGGAGTTTTGTATATGCATATCAGTAATCCTAAAATTGATGGGCGCAAACTTTCCAATTCTGATAGTCTTTTTAAAGAGGAAATGAAAGCTCACAAGTACAATGGCCTGTTATTAAATGATAATGATTTGTTGGCTAATCTAGATCCTAAAATCATAGGCTCCTCAGAAATATTTCCGTACAGATTTGCTAAGACTAAAGGAACATACAGTGGTGATTTGATTAAACTAAATGATTTGCAGGGATTTTTAGCTCACAATGAAATGTTAATTAAAAAGGCTGCCGAGAATATTCTTGATGGCAAAATTGACCTATTCCCGTATCAAGATAATGATAAGTCAGCAATGCAATATACTCCTTATAAGTCAGTGATGAATTTTGATCCGCTACTTTCAGAGAATCGCTATAATGATATATCTAAACTTGATAAGAGTGAAATATTAAAGCTAATTAGAAAGGAACAACAGTGATGGACTATACTTCTGATCAAAAAAAGGCAATATTCGATCGGCCAAAGGGAAATATTTTAGTCTCGGCTTCTGCTGGATCCGGAAAAACTCGGGTCTTAGTTGACCGGATAATAAGTATGGTTATCGATGATGGAATCGATATCGACCAATTGCTGGTTGTCACTTTTACTAAAGCAGCTGCAAAAGAAATGCGTGAACGGCTGCAAAAGTCTCTACGAGAAAATCTTAATCAAACTACAAACCCCAAACAAAGATTGCGACTTTTAACTCAAATTCGCAAAGTTCCGGTTGCCGATATTACAACCATGGACGCGTATTGCCAGAAACTGGTTTCCAGGTATTATTTTGTTTTGGGTATCGATCCCAATTTTAGGATTTTGTCGGATGAAACTGAAGTTGGTCTTTTAAAAGATCAGGTTTGGGACTCGATTCGAGAAGATTTATACGCAGCAGACAAAGATGGTTCCTTTGGTCGGCTCACTGAAAACTTTTCTACAGATCGTGATGATCAGGGATTAACTGATGTTGTCTATCGGATGAACGATTTTGCTAATGTAACGGAAAATCCAGAGATTTGGCTTGATCATGCTGCATCTAGGTACCAAATAAAATCCAATTCTTTAGTTGAATCTGACCTATTTAAAAATGAAATAAAACCAGCCATTATTAACCAAATTGAATTAGCAACTAACCAAGTTGATCTAATTGAAAAATTAGCGCAAAAAGCTCAGCTTGATAAAGATATTATTTATGCCGATAAGATAAAAAAGGTTGTTAATAGGCTTAAGAGCAATCTTAAAAACAGTTCTTGGAATGATCTTAGAAATGAATTTCAGAGTTTTTCCTTGCCGCAACGGCCTCGTAAATCAAAAGACTTTGATGATTATCAGACTGAAATTCACGATCAAATCGGAAAATTAAAGGATGACATCAATAAGTTAATTAAAGATAAAACGGCTGGCAAATACTTTTCTTTTGATGAAAATACAAACATTCAAATTATCAAAGAATCTGCCAAACGGGTCCGAAAATTAATTTCAATCGTCAAAATATTTCGAAAGGCATACTATCAGACCAAGCTGAATCGCCATCTTTTTGAATTTATTGATATTGAACATGCTGCTTATGATATCTTAACGGATAAAAGTAATCAGGCAATTCAAATTCAAGAAAAATTACAAAACCAGTATTACGAAATTCTCACTGATGAATATCAGGATAACAATAAGCTCCAAGATGCCATTTTAAATCGAATTGCCAAAAAGAATCCTGGTAATCGTTTTATGGTTGGCGACGTTAAGCAATCAATTTATGGTTTTCGGCTTGCTGATCCGAAGATGTTTGTGAAAAAACAGCGAACCTATTCAAAAAAAGAAAATTCAAATGAATTGATCAGTCTAGCAGAAAACTTTAGGTCAACGGCTAATATCGACAATTTTACCAACTTGATTTTCAGTCAGATTATGAGTTCAGGGATTGGTGGGATTAATTATGGAAAGGATGCTCGGCTAAAATTTGGAGCGTCATATTATCCCCAAAATTTGAATTCCAAAATTTCAGTGCTCTTATACAATCAAAATGATCCCCATGAGGATCAAAAAGATGATGAGAATTCAGATTTTTTGAATACCAGGGATAATGTCCAAGCTGAGATTATTGCTCAAAAAATTCGTAATTTAATTGATACTGGGGAAGAAATTTTCGATTCAGAAGTTAAGTCCAACAACAAAATGCGCCCGGTAAAATTTGGCGATATTGCAGTGATTTCAGCCACACGAAATAATGAACTTAATCTGGCGGATGTTTTTAAACAGTACCAAATTCCTGCAGAAATTACTGGAGCCAAAAACTACTTTAAAACTACTGAAATTCAAATAATGATGGCTTTGCTTTCTGTGATTGACAATCCATATCAAGATATTCCTTTAGCTGCAGTTTTGCGGTCACCGATTGTTGGCTTAAATGAAGATCAACTGGCTTATTTACGCATCAATCGTAAAACCGGCAACTATTACCAAGCTGTTTGGGATTTTTATCGTTCCACTCCAAATGAGACGACTGAAACCGGAAAGCTGGTTCGCAAAAAGATTAATCGTTTTATGAACCAGTTAAAATCTTTTCGTGATATTTCAAATCAGCAAGGGATTGTTACACTAATTTGGGAGATATACCAGCAAACCGGATTTTTGGACTATGTTGGCGGGATGCCTTCAGGATACCAGCGGCAGGTCAACCTTCATGCATTATATGAACGGGCAAGTGATTTTGAAAAAAATGGGTTTAAAGGACTTTATCGGTTTGTCCGATTTATTAAAAGAATGCAGGATCGCCAAGATGATTTAGCATCTGCTCAAATTCAGTCAAGTCTGGACGCGGTTCATGTAATGACAATTCATGGCAGTAAGGGTCTGCAGTTTCCAATTGTTTTTATGAATGATATTGCCCGCAGCTTTAATCAACAGGATTTTCGACAGCCCTATGTTTTGAATGGTGAGTTCGGGTTGGGCATTAATTATTTTGATACAACAACCAGAGTTAAGCGAGATACCCTCCAAAAAATTGCCATGATTGATATTGAAAAACATAATTCTCAAGCTGAAGAAATGAGAAAGCTTTATGTAACCCTTACCAGAGCTGAGCAAAGCTTATACTTGGTGGGAACTTTGCACTCTAGAAATAGCCAGCAAGATCCTCAGGATTGGATAGTGCAGTGGCAATCCAAGACTAATTTAGCAAACTTGTTGTTACCTGCATCCGAGATAGGTAATGCTCAAAATTATCTTGACTGGATTGGCCCAGCCATTAGCCGTCATAAATGTGTTATTGATAGCTATGGAACCGGTGTTGATTCTAAAGTACTTGATTCTGATGCCGCAAATTTCAGCATTCATTTTTATTCCAAGAGTGAAGTTGAAAAAGAAATGGGTCATCAAAAAGAAGACTGCCAAAAGTCTAAAAATTGGTTAAATGAACTTAATCACTTAAACCTCGATGAAAATAATCCGGAATTTGTTAAGTATAGTCAAATATTGGATTTTAAATATCCATTTAGCGCTGCTACGACTACCACTGCTTATCAGTCAGTGTCCGAGATTAAAAGACTTTTTGATGATCCTGATAACATGGAGCTGGGACAAAGAACCAGACTCGATTTAACAGACAAAAAGGCTAGTGGGAGGTTTATCCAACAAAAACTTGGGGCATCTTCATTTATTTCAGATAGTGGAAACAATCAACGGATTTCTGCAGCCGATATTGGAACAGCTACCCATTTGGTTTTGCAGAAACTTAGTTTAAGCAAAAAGCCAACGTCCGCGGATGTCTCTGAACTAATTGGAGAACTTGTTAAACAAAGGATCTTAGATGTTAAAATCGCCGATAAGATAAATATTGGCCAAGTGGTCAGTTTTTATGATAGTGGGGTTGGCAAAAAGGTCCTTGATAATCCGAGGAATACATTCAGAGAAGTTCCTTTTTCTTTGTTAATGCGAGCTTCGGACGTTTTCAATGGTTTTGATAATGATGGTGATCAGCAAATTTTAATTCACGGAATCATTGATGGCTATGTCATTGATGATGATGAGGTTTTATTATTTGATTACAAAACGGATCATATAAATAATCAATCTGAGATAAATAAGATTGTCGACCGTTATCGTGGCCAACTGGAATTGTATTCAATTGCTTTGAGTCGCATTTTGAGTAAACCAGTTTCTCACAAATTTTTATATTTATTAGATTTGAATCAGCAGATAGAAATCTAAAAAATTCCAATATAACAAATAGAGACCATTGAAAGTTAGAATTAACTTTCAATGGTCTCTATTCATTTATGCTCTAAATAAGGTTATTAAAATGACACCTAATACAAGGATGACACTTATTAAACCCATCGAAAAGCGGGTCCACATTTTGCCGTTAATTTTATCTAGGACAAAAAATGTTATGCCTAAAACAATAATTCCAATTAAATACAAGATTATCAAAGAAGTCGAAACTGCCGCATTTGAACTAATCATGCAATCACCTCATTAAAGTTATTGTACCGCAAAGCTAGACGATTTGTAATTCATATGCGAATCGGGGACTGCCGTCTGGTGCCGGCATATGGACCGTTCCTCTTTTTTCAAAACCGCTTTTTAAAATAGTATGCTGCATTATTTTATTATCCGGGTGAGTATCGATTCTAAGGTCCTTGTAACCTAAAACTCCAGAAACAGTTATTAAATTACTGATCATTTTTTCTGCTAAATGCTGACCGCGAAACTTTGAGGCCATCGCGATTCGGTGAATTGCAGTGTATCTGGCGTGAGTTCCGGTAATCCAGTTGCCGTTAGATATTTTTAAATACATTGGATCAATTCCTTGATGAAGTGCTGCATATCCGGCAATCTCACCATCTTCAATAAATACATAACCGATTGAATTTTTAATGTCATTCGAAATATCTTCTGCGGCTGGATAACCATCTTGCCATTGATTGATGTTTTGACTCTTTAAAAAGGTCTTGCCGTTATTTATAATTTTTACAATCTTATTTAAATCCTTGTTCGTTGATAATCTTAAATAAAGTGCAGGCAAAGCTGACCCTTCTTTCATTTATTTGAAGTAACAAAAAAAGGTTATAACTAAATCGACTTAGTTACAACCAGTTTTTGATTAGTTAAATAAATTATTTATCTAATACCTTATTGATCTTTTCGGCCGTTTTTTCTTTAACATCGGAAAGTTTGGCTTTAATTTTTCCGGATGCGTGTTGGACTTTTCCTTTTAATTCTGTTTCATCGTTGTTTACGGCTTTGCCGGCGTCTTCTTTAACCTTACCTACAACTTGGTCTTTTTTGCCTTTTAAGTCATTCATATTTAGCACATCCTTTCTATTGATTACTACTAATCATATAGAAAATAGATGTTTAAGGCAAAAATAAACTCTGCTCCTTGGTGGAAGCTAAACAAGTTTTATTGCAACTGCCGCACCAATTCCTCCACCCATGCAAAGTGATGCAATTCCTACTTTTTTATGGGTGAGTTTTAAGTTGTTGATCAAAGTGGCTACTATTCTTGCTCCTGAATCTCCTAATGGATGACCTAATGCAATGGCGCCGCCTGAAATATTTACTTTTTCTAAGGGAATATTTAAATCTTTTGTTACGGCAATTACTTGGGATGCAAATGCTTCATTGATTTCAAATAAATCAATGTCCTCGATTTTTAATTTTAATTTTGTCAGTAATTTTTTTATAGCATAATAGGGAGCATAACCCATAATTTGTGGATCAACGCCTGCCTCGCTATAACCAAATATTTCTGCTTTTGGGGTTAATGAATGCTCTTTTATTGCTTCAGCAGAGGCCAGCAAGACAGCTGAAGCTCCGTCGTTTAAGCTCGCTGCATTTCCTGGGGTTACTTTTCCTTTGTTTTTAAATGCCGGTTTCAAATTGGCAATCTTTTCTAAGGATGTATCAAAGCGGATCCCTTCATCTTGATCCATAATTATACTTTTGCCTTTGTTTCTTATTTTTATCGGAACAATTTCTTTTGAAAATGTGCCTTTTTTTACAGCTTGAATAGCTTTTTTGTGGGATCTATAAGCAAATGAATCCATTTGAGAACGAGTGATACCGAATCTTTCGGCAACATTTTCGGCGGTAATTCCCATTGGCTTATTTGAAAATGCGTCTAAGAGACCATCTTTTTCTAATCCATCCACTATTTCATAAGATCCAAACTTTTTTGGACGTCTTCTTTCAAAATCGAGGTAGGGAACATTTGACATGCTTTCAGTTCCTCCGGCCAAGATCACATTTGCTTCTTGCATTTTGATGGCATTATTTGCTAAATGAATAGATTTTAAGCCTGATCCGCATACTTGATTAACAGTAAATGCGGTTGAAGAATTAGGGATTCCACTATTCAATTCGATTTGGCGAGCAACATTTTGACCATTTCCTCCTTGAATAGCATTCCCAAAGATTACTTGGTCAATTGAATCTGGATTTATTTTGGAACTTGCGATGGTTGCTTTTGCTGCTATGGTGGCTAATTGGACTGCAGTGAATTGGCGTAATCTCCCATTAAATTTTCCTATTGGGGTTCTTTTTGCACCTATAATGAATACTTTTTGCACTTTCGTATACTCCTTGTATGTAACTTCAGGAACAAGTATACATAGGATAATAACACCAAAGGAGTTTTTTTCTCAGGCTTAACCTTAAATCAAACAATTTCAACTTTTTCAAAATAATGGTTGACCTTAACTTGTTTAACTGATAAGATATTAAACGTTGCTGATTCACAGCACACCACATATACCATTTCGTATTTTTGAAAGTCTTTATTGACACACAAAATAATTCATAGTATACTTTTAAGTGCTGCTAAACAACGGCATGTCAGTAATTTAATAAAATTAATATTTTTGATATTTATTGATCTTGTTGGGTTATTGCATAGGTAGACCTTTGAAAACTGA
>DIDF01000021.1 GCA_002418005.1 Lactobacillaceae bacterium UBA5807 | reverse complement strand
CGGAAAATCGGCAATTAAAAGGCCATATCCAAGAATTGAATGGTCTTCTTGAATCTTCTAATTCAACTCAAAAACGACAAGCAACCAAAGAAAGCGACAACTTGTCGAATGGTGCTAATTCCAGTAACACCAAGGATAAAAACGACAAGCAAGAAAAAAATCGTGTTGTCGATGACGAGAAGCAAAAGAAAATACATAAAAATAAAATCAATAATAGTTGGTGGCATTTTTGGTGAAAATTAAAAGGGGTGGATTAAGCATGAAAATAGAACCTAAGATAATGTCTCAAGTTAAAAGCATTTTAGGAAAATTTGGAAACAAGTATTTAACTAGTGAGGGGGCCCTAAAACGTAATAATGTAATTAATGATTTGGATAAATTCGATCATGAACTGATGACAAAACTGTTTAGAGATCCTTTAATACATAAAAATTATGTAGAAAAAATTGCCGGTACCGAAGTATTTAAACTTAACCAGTTTATTGAAATGTTTGAATACAAGAATTTTTGGGAGGATAGTTATACTGCATATACAAATAAAATTGGTTTAACAGCTAATGGAAAATTTATTGACGAATCTGCTGATGTTGTTTTGGATTTTCCTTTTAAAGATACTGTTTTAAAAGCTGGCATGACTAAGGAAGATCTAGATAAAGATGAGTCTGTTAATGAACCATTTTTAAACGAAATCATTGCTAAGCCTGAAATCGATGAGTTATTGGAGCCTAAAATTTTTGTTAATGCTAAAAAGTATGACAAAAACGGTGAACATAATGTATCTAGTTATTCTGATCAAGATAATTTAATCATTAAAGGAAATAATTTAATTGCTTTGTATAGTTTGAAGAAACGTTATGCAGGTAAGATCAAGCTGATTTACTTAGACCCTCCTTACAATACAGGAAGCGATTCTTTTAAATATAATGACAAATTCAATGAATCTACTTGGTTGACATTTATGAAAAATAGACTTGAAATATCCAAGGAACTACTGACGGACGATGGTGTAATATTTGTTAGCATTGATCGTAATGAGTTTGCTGAGTTGAAAGTGCTAATGGATGAGGTGTTCGAAAACTCGTATCTAGGAACCATGATAAATGTTTCTACGCCTAATGGTCGAGATTATGGGTCTTTTGCACAAACACATGACTATATTCACGTGTATGCGAAAAGTATTGATATGGTTAAGACTAATACTTTGGACGTTTCCGAAGATAAGTTTAAATTGCAGGATGAAATTAGTAAGTTTTACCTGCACCCCTTATTTAACAGTAATTCAGCATTTAGTAAAGATAATCGTCCAAATCTTTATTATCCCTTCTATATTTCAGAAAGCGAAGATAAAAGGGGGTATAGGTCTGTTTCAGTTAAGAAAGATACTTTGCATACAATCGAAGTATTTCCACCAAAATCTAAAACTGATGATACTCAGTTTGTTTGGCGTTGGGGAAGAAATAAGGGACAAGAACTTGGCGAAACTGAGCTAGTTGGTCAACAGAAATCAGATGGCTCATTTAGAATTGCCCAAAAAATGCGACCCAAAAAACAAATTCCACGGACGATTCTCCAAGATGCTAAATATTCCAATCGTCGTGGTACGGAGGAACTTCAAAAATTATTTGATGGTAAGGTATTTAGTTTTCCAAAGCCAGAAAACTTGCTCAAGACGATTATTGAGATAGGTTCAAATACTGGTGATACTGTATTAGATTTTCATATGGGTTCTGCAACTACTCAAGCTGTTTCAATGAAAATGCATCGGCATTTTATTGGTATTGAACAAATGGGTTATATTAATACGGTTTCAGTACCGCGCTTGCAAAAAGTTATCGCAGGTGAACAAGGTGGTATTTCTAAAGATATTGACTGGCATGGTGGTGGCTCTTTTGTTTACGCGGAGTTAATGGAAAAGAATCAAGGCTACCTAAAAGATCTGTTAGCGGCTAAAGATATCAATGAATTAAATGCCGTATATGAACGCATGAAAGCTGGAGCAGATTTCGACTTTCGGGTAGATCTTAATAAATATGAAAATGATGCAGAGCGTAAAACTTTGCCGTTTGCAGAACAAAAACGGTTATTAGTTAAATTATTGGATAAGAATCAACTCTACTACAACTTCAATAATATCGATGATACTGATGTACGTGATCTAATCTCCGACAACGATTATCACTTTAATCAAAGCTTTTATGGAAAGAAGGTCTAAACCAGTGGCAAAAAAAATGGTAATGCGTAAAATTGAACTTCCACTGGTTGATTTACTGGAAAACAAACGAAAGATTGATCTTCTCAGTAATGAAGCTCCCTTTATTATCCCGGAATATATCAAAAATAATTTAAAGCACCAATTACGACCTTACCAAAATCAAGCTTTAGTTAATTTGGATTGGACGCAAAGACAACCCCTAGCTGATTATCAATATAACCAATTACTTTTTAATATGGCTACTGGCAGTGGTAAAACAGACGTTTTAGCCGCTTTGATCTTGTACTTATATACTGAATTTACTTATCATAATTTTCTTTTTGTTGTTAATACAAATGCCGTGGTAGCTAAGACTTACGATAATTTATTAAATGCAGCTTCGCCTAAATATCTTTTTGCTCAACCTTTGACTATTCATGGGCAAAGAATCGAGCTTCGCTCAGTGACACGTTTTCCTAATACACCAGAAGATGGTGTGATCTATTTAAGATTAACAACTATTCAAACCTTAACCAATGAATTAAGCGAAACTAAAGAAAATGGTTTGACTTATGATGATTTTAAGGTTCACAAACTAGTCATTTTAGCTGATGAAGCTCATCATTTTAGTGCTGGCACTAAAAGTAAAGAGGACCAAAAAGAACGTTCCTGGGAATATGTCTTAGATCGTATTCGTCAAGCCAATCCGCATAATCGTCAATTTGAGTTTACGGCAACCATTGATTTGCAAAATGAAGCAATTTATCAGAAATATCGTCAAAAAATTGTTTATAGATATGACTTAAGCCGCTTTATCCATGAAGGTTATTCTAAACGAGTATATCGGTTACAAGCAAATAACGACGATGAGAACAAAATGCTGAATGCTGTTTTACTTAGTCAGTATCGTAAGCGGATTGCCAATGACTTAAAAATACCCGACTTTAAACCGGTAATCTTGTTTAAATCTAATAAAATCACGGTTTCTAAAGATTCTCGAGCAACTTTTTTAAGCATGATCTCACAGTTGAATATAACAGACCTAACTGATTTTCTTAAACATCAACAAAGCACTAGCCATAGTCAAGCATTGAAACAAGCTTATGATTACTGGTTATCGCAAGATTTGGGTACTGCAATTGTTGAATTAAAACGTGACTTTCAGGCTATGAACATTATTAATGTTAACGATAGTGCTAAAGAGGGAATCTTAGGGGACTTAAATGACTTGCATAATCTAAATACATTGGAAAGTTCTGATAATCCCTTTCGGGTTATTTTTGCCGTGGCTAAATTAAGTGAGGGCTGGGACGTTCTAAACCTTTATGATATTGTGCGGATTGGTGAACAATCCACTACCTTGAAACAAACTAACAGTGAAGCTCAGTTGATTGGTCGTGGGGCACGTTATAACCCCTTTGTTTATCAAGATAAAATTTCTTATAAACGTCGTTTTGATAATCAGAATCCTAAATATCAGTTATTAGAGGGTCTTTATTATCACACTATCAATGATCCTAAGTACCTAGACAACCTTAAGAAGTCACTTGATAAAATGGACCTGCCTGTTGAAGATGATAGTGATTTTGATGTTTTTGAAACTAATGTTAAACCGTCATTTAAACACTCTAAAGTTTATCAACAAGGTAATCTTTACTACAACGAAGTTGAACCTGTACCAGATGAAGAATTTAATTGTCTTGACCGTTATGGGGTTAATACCACCACAATGGCTGAAGTCAATTTGGTAGAGAGCACTTGGGAAACAAATTACAATGCAGTTGCTATTGAGAAAGATCCTTTAACAGAGACCAGGTTTTTATTTAAGTTTCGAGACGCAGTAATCTTAGTAAAAAAAGCTTTCTCACGTAATAAGTTCTATCGGTTTAATTCTCTAAAACGGTATATTCCTACTTTGAATTCGTTAAATGAATTTATGACAGCTGATAATTGGTTGGGAAGTATTCGTTTGTATGCTCGTGTAAATAACGGTTCATCATCATTAAATCGGGAGCAGCAACTTAAAGCAGTTGAACAATATCTAACCTTTGTTCAAAAGCAGATTATCAATAACTATCAAAGACAGCGCGGTACAAAACGCTTTATTCCAGTTCCTATAAAATCTTTGATTAGGGACTACCAAAAGAAAGTTGCCAAACGTTTTAATAAACCAGTCAGTGAAATGATCTTACCCTACTCAATGAAAAATAAACCTTGGTTTGTTTTTGAAGAAGCCATTGTTGATAAGCTGGAGAAGTCTTTGGTTGATTTAATTGGTGCTTT
>DIDF01000054.1 GCA_002418005.1 Lactobacillaceae bacterium UBA5807 | reverse complement strand
ATTAAACTTGTAATTTGCCGAGACAAATAATGGGAATTAAAAAACATCAAAAATGGTTAGTGGATTTTTACAAGCAGCGAAATTGGTATCAGTATTCTTCTTTCGTTAGAATTAACTTTCTAATTGAAGAAGTTGGCGAATTATCTCGCGCTGTTCGAGCAAAAAAGATTGGTCGTGATCATCCGGGAGAACCAAATGAAACTCTGAAAGAAGAAAACGACAACCTGAAAGAAGAATTAGCTGACGTTATGGATCAAGTCTTAATTCTCAGTGACAAACTTGGAATCGATATTGATTCACTTATTCAACAAAGTGAGAATAAATTGGAAAACAGGTTTAAAAAATAAAGGACGAATGGAATATTCCACTCGTCCTTGATACTCTTTATTCAATAACTAACCCTTTGGGTTGGCAAATCTTTGGGTTGCGCCTTTTAACTTGAATACATTTTCACCAAGCCACTTCTTGGAAAGCTTTTCAAGATACCCACTCTTTTGAAGCTTCTTCAAATCAGCATTGATTGCTTTAACCAAGGCTTTATTTTTACTTGATTGATTCAAATAAAAGTAATCATTTGCCAGACCGATTGATGGTGAAACCGTTAATCCTTTGGCACCGCCAGAATCTTTAACTGGAAAATAAGCTTGATAAGGATAAAAGACCGCATCAAATTGTTTTTCTTGAAGTTGTTTCAAGGCATCACCAGCAGTCACATCACCAATTGCCTTTAAATTAACTTTATATTTAGGATTTGCTTGATTATATTGTTGAACAACATTGTATCTAGCATCATCACTGGAGATTGGTGCTAATTTAAGATTTTTCTGAACTAAATCTTTAAAACCATTTATTTTGCCTTCATTATTTCTATAAACCAAACGAAGGTCTGCAATCCCTGTAGGAGCGGAGATTAAATAGGTTTTGGCCCGATCAGCAGAATACCAAAATCCAGAACTAGCTAAATCGTATTTGCCTGATTGTAACCCAACAAACACTGAATTTTGAGAAGCTGTTGAGTATTTAAACTTGTATTGTGGTAAGTCCTTGTCAATTCTTTGAAGTAATTCACCATCGTAGCCGCTAATTTTATTTCCTTCAGGGAAGGTGTAAGGCCGATTAGCAGTGACTCCTGCAACATTGATGGTTGTTACTCCCTTACTGTTTCCTTTACTTGTTGAGGAGCTTAAATAATGTCCTCCAAAAATGATTAAAATAATTACTACTGCTATTCCTGAATAAATATATCCTCTTTTTGACATAAATTACTCTCCTTCGACTTTTACTTTTCTTTCTCGTATGGGTTCGTAACCTCTACTGGGCCGACTTTTTTTATTAAAGACTCGCTTTCTGACAACTGACTCCGTAATTTGAAGTATTTTTCCAAAGAAGAAGCAAATTACCAGATAAAGGAACAACGCATCAAGATACGTTTCAAGATACTTAAATCCAAATGAGGCAATAATATTTGATTTGCCCATGATTTCAACAATCCCGATGTTATAAACCAATGCAGTATCCTTGATTAAGTCCAAAAAGAAATTAGAAAAATTAGGGATCAGATTTGGAACAAGCTGAGGAATTACTATTCTTCTGATTCCTGTAGAAGGCTTCATTCCAACAGATAATGCCGCTAAATATTGATTATGATCGACGGAATGGTAAGCAGATCTTATTGACTCTGACAAATTTGCCGAAGCGTTAATTGAATAAGCAAATATTGCAATAAAAATTTGTGGTAAACTATTTGGCCGCACATTTACCCCAGAATTTTCTAGAAAATATAAAAACTGTGGAAGGCCATAATAAACTACATACAACTGAACAATAATTGGTGTTCCCCTAACAAATGAAACAACAAAAGCACAAATTGGCGACAAAATTTTAATATTTTTTTCGCGGATAATGGCTATCAAAGCTGCGAAAATAAATCCAATAATAATTGCGATGACTGATATGTACAAAGTCACCGGTACTACAGAAATTAATTGTGGTAAAGATTGAACCATAAAATGAAAGTCCATCTAACTTCCTCCTAACCGTTCAAATGTACATATCTACGCCGATAATCTCTGAAAAACCATTCAATCCCTAAGGCAATAACCCAGTAAATGAATGCAAGAATTACAAAAATCTGTAACTGAAACACCCCTTGGTTCACGTTAGAAAGAGAAGTAGCATTCTGATACATATCGGCTAATCCAATAACATATACCAGTGAAGTTGCCTTTAAAAGTCCAATTAAAAGATTTTCAATATTTGGAATCGCAATGGAAAATGTTTGCGGCAATGTGATTTCTTTAAAGGCTGCTTGGTCAGTCATTCCTACTGAATAAGCAGCTAGTATTTGGCCCTTATCAACTGAAAGGTAAGCCGAACGAAATGCCTCTGCGAGATATCCACCCCACCCAACAGATAGTCCAAAAATTCCGAAAAATATCTTGGCCCACTGGTTAGAATCAATTCCAATAAACGATAGCAATTTAGGTAAGCCATAGTAAGTTAGCAATAACATTAAAAGCGGCGGTGTGCCTCTAACTAATCCAGTATAAACTCTGGCAATTCCTCTAGAAACCTTATCTTTTTGAAGTGAAAGCCACGCTACCAATATGCCAATCAAGCTGGAAAAAATAAACGAAAAGACTAACAGAGTTAAAGTATTAGGCAATCCAGAAAGTAAAGAAATGATAATTTTTGAAAATGACATTTTTAACTCCTCCTATCTGTCTTCAGCAATTGCGGAGAGAAAGGCTTGAGTTCGTTTGTTTTGCGGATGTTCAAAAATCTGGTCAGGACTGCCACTTTCCAAAATTTGGCCATCATCAAAAAAGAGAACCTTTGTGGCAACCTTTCTTGCAAAAGACATCAGATGAGTAACAATAATCATTGTTTGTCCTTGCTGAGCTAATTTATCCATATCTCGGACGACTGTCCCAACTAGCTCAGGATCCAAGGCGGAAGTTGGCTCATCAAACAGGATAATATCTGGCTGGAGCGCGGTTGCCCTGGCGATGCCAATTCTTTGCTTTTGACCACCAGAAAGTTGAGACGGATAATAATCTTTTTTCTCTTCAAGACCAACCTTTTTAAGTTCTTGAACTGCTTTTTTAAAAGCAGCTTCTTTACTCAAGCCTCGGCCATAAATAAGGCCTTCAGTAATATTTTCAACGGCTGTCTTATTTTTAAAAAGATTATAATTTTGAAAAACCATTGCAATATGTCGGCGTACCCAAAGGACATCGTCTTTTTTGGGGGAAGCTAAGTTGATTTGTTTATCTTTAAAAGTCATTTTTCCAGAATCGGCTTTATTTAAAAAATTTAAACTAGAAATAAAGGTTGTCTTTCCCGAGCCACTCGGTCCAATAATCACTATTACTTCACCTTTAGAAATTTGAAAATCTATTTTTTTTAAGACTTTATTTTGATTAAAAGATTTTTCTACTTTGGAAACGGTAAGTAATGCCATCTAAATCACCTCATTAGTGTAATCATGCGCAGCTTGCTTTGCCCATTTAATATGGTCGATTGGAGTATCTCTAAAAATAGTGCAATCAGCACCCAGAATTACTCCCTTAGTTCCGGCTTCATCAATTAATCGATGAACTTCATTTTGAATTTCTTGTTTGCTGCCTGAATAAAGTAAATCTTTTTTAGTTATCCCAAAGCCACCAAGAACGGGTTTACCACCAAACAATTTTTTGCCTTCACCCAGTGAATAGCCATCTGTGTGGCAAGACCAATTAATAATCTGAAGTGGGTAATCTTTGAACCATGCCAAATCATTTTTGGCACCATCGAATCCACAAATATGCAAAATATTTTTCTGAGACAACTTATTAATTCCGTCGATAACTTTCAAATCAACTGGTTTATGAACTGAGTCAAAGAATTCTTTATTAAATAATCGATCATCTTGAATTGTCTGAGTACTGTAATAAACCCCATCGGCACCAGACTTAAGAACAATATTAACTTGTTCAATAACATCTTGAGCAATAACATCTAACACTTTTTTTACTAATTGCGGATGATCTTCATATAAATCTGCAAACCTTTTGTCTGCCAATGTGACAGGCTCTTTTGTTTGGTCTACAAGTGCCCATTTTAATATTGTCACCGGTGAAAATATATTATAAAATGCTAACTTCTTTCCAACGACGTTTCGTTGTTTTTTAACCAATTCAGCCTGACCTCTAAACCACCAGTTATCGTGCGAAAGTGGCTTAATTTTTTGTAAAGAATCAGCATCTTGGACATTTTCGACATCTTGAAAGTCATATAGGAAAAATCCATCTGTCATCAACTTTATAAAATCAGGATTTACGTCTTGGACATACTTTTTTAAACCATTTAGATTTTGATCAACTACTTCTGGATGTTCTTTGGCTGAAACAAATTCATTAGGCGCAAAGTGGTGCCAAAATGAAATTGGAACTTCTTTTTCTTCTTCATTATTAAATGCTTGTGATAAAAAATTTTCACTCATAGTCAATTCCTCCAATTTTAAAAGTTCAAAATAAAAAGCTTTCTCCCATAAACCATTTCTGATTAAGGGACGAAAGCTCGCGTTACCACCCATGTTCGTAAATTGCTCACACAATTTACCTCTACGACACAAAAATGTCAGGGATGATAACGGATCCTTCCGAATAAAAAGCTTGCACTTTCTACCTTCTTAAAAAGCTCATCTTCACTTTTTAGACTATTCCGGATCTCATCAAAACCGGATTTCTGTAAAAGTTCTTAAAAGCTACTCTTCTTTTCGAATTTCTTTATTAAAAACAAAAAAGCCTTAGAAATCAAATATTTCTAAGGACGCTACCGCGTGAAACCACCTTTGTTCTTGTCAGATTCACATCTAACAACTTACGATGTACATAAAATACATCAGACGCAATAAGGGACGTTAACCACGATAGTCTTACGGATAGTCCGCTCGAAAAATCATGCTCCAAGACCATAGTTTGTGATTTGTTTGTACTCACTTTCAGCACTTGTGAGCTCTCTAAAACAAAACGAAACCACTACTCATCTCTTCAACACATCAAATCATTGCTTTACAGTTTAGTGAGAATGCTTCTCATTGTCAAGGATATTTTTTTATTTTCTGAAATCATTTTTTCCAATCAGTATTAAAACAAGGGCTAACGGTGTTTACTTTTTATTGGCAGCTCTTCTTTCAAAATACAAACGTCAAAATTTCACATAAGTTCTTAAAGACAGATTATAATTGGCACAAAATATTCCAGAAGATAACTCAAGTTGGTTAATTCCCAGGCAGTTTCCAGAGGGGGTTATACTTTGAAAAAACAAGCTATTTTTTCAAAATCCTTGTCGTTATCTTCACCTCAGTTTTTATTTTTATCCTTGAATGTTTTCAAAATTCAAATGGTAGTACCGTCAACCCAAATATTGGTGTTCATTGGTCAAGACCCACAGCAACAATCCAAATTTCTGGTAATCCGAGGTATGTTCCATATTGGAAATACGCTCTTAGAAAGTGGAATAAAACCGGCGTTTTTAATTTTAAAATTGTATCTACCAAAAATGCTAATATAGACGCAACCACCAGCACCTCAATAAACCCGGATTATACTGGTATCACATACATCACCAAAGAGGATTCAAGCGAAAATCTTGTGCATGCTAAAGCAATTATGAATCCAGATGCCCTAAAACGCTTCGAGTATAACAGCCGTGAAATTAACAACGTTGCTGAACACGAGTTAGGCCATGCAATTGGTTTGGCACACAGTCACTATTTAAAGAGTGTCATGTATGCATCTAACCGAGATTATTCCATTCAACCTGACGACATCAGAGGAGTCCAACAGCTTTATTCAAAGACGTTTACCGATCAGTCTTACCCAAGAACAGTTAAACATTAAAGTTTAATATTACGACTTTAAAAAGGTAAAACAGCCTAACAAGTTCACTGTTAGGCTGTTTACTTTTTTAATATGCTATGATTAATAAAATTAAACAAATTTTGGAGGAATAAATGGCTTTTATTGCGATCTTAATTGATTTAGTTGCTGCAGGCAGCTATTGGCTGCAGTTAAACTTTGGCGGTCAGATGATTTACTGGCTGGGAATAATTCTTCAAATTATTCTGACTTTACCGTTATTAATTTTTACCTTTTCATATCAAGGAAGAAGGTTTGCCAGATTTCAAGGACCATTTTCATTCGTAATGACCTTAAGGTATGGCATTGTTGTAATGTCGTTAATTTTAAACGTCATTATGCTGGCTTTATACCTTATCAATTTGCATGGAAATCCAATTATTTTTAGTCTGCCACATTAAAATTTTTCAGAATAAAAAAGTGACTAGCCAATCAATTTTGATAGGCTGGTCACTATTAGTTAATCGAATCCTCAACTAGAAAAGGAAGTGTCATCTTTATGCGAATTAAAATATCAAAAGTAAGTTCAGATCAAATTGAGACATTACAAAATATTAGTATTAAAACCTTCACTGATACTTACGGAAAACAAAACACCGAAAAAGATTTGAAGGATTATTTTATCAAAAATTATGGTCTTTCAAAGTTAAATTCTGAAGTTCAAAGTGATCAGTCTGCTTACTTCTTTATATATTTTGGGAAACAAATTGCCGGATATATAAAATTAAATATTGGCAATAATCAAACAGAAAACATTTCAAAAGAATCGCTAGAAGTGCAAAGAATCTACATCAGAAAAGCTTTCCAACGCCAGGGACTAGGAAAACAATTAATCAATTTTGCTATTAATTATGCCAAAGAATCCAACAAAAAGAATATTTGGCTGGGAGTATGGGAACAAAACGCTTCGGCCATTAGCTTTTATCATGCCATGGGTTTTAAACAAGTTGGTTCTCACCACTTTATTCTTGGGAGTCAAAACCAAACGGACTTAATAATGGAAAAACCACTTGCAAGTTAACTATCAGAATGATAACAAGATCTTTTAAAAATTCAATCTCTTGGTAAAACGTTTGATTACCATATTTTACTTTGACAATTCCATACAATATGAGGTATGATTTCATTAAATTTTAATCCTATTTTCATGATAGAATTGGTTTTTTATTCATTGGGTATATTTGAGCTGTTTATTTATTAATTAATTTAATAAATCCGGAGGGAATTAACGTGAACATTAACGATATTAACCCGGCAGCCTTAAAGGTTAAGCCATCAGCAATGCGTGATTTTGACCGTGAAATTAGCAGCGATCCAAAGATTGTCAAATTAACTTTGGGCGAGCCAAACTTTAACGTTCCTGAACACATTAAGCAGGCAACTATTCAAGCAGTTAGAGATAATGATTCTCACTACCCTTATTTTTGGGGCCATGATGATTTAAGACAAGCTGCTTCTAAGTATTATAAAGAAAAGTTTGGCTACAATTATGACGAAAATCAGATTGTCGTCACTGTGGGTGCCACAGAGGCCGTAATGGATTCAGTCAGAACTTTATTTGCTCCTGGCGATGGCATCATTATTCTTAATCCATCTTATCCACTTTATGATGCTTGCGCGGATCTTTGTGAGTTAAATATTATCCATATTGATACCAGCAAAACTAACTATATTTTGACCCCTGAATCGCTTCAAAAAGCGATTGATGATCATCCAGACATTAAAGTTAAGGGATTTATTATTAATGATCCAAATAACCCTACTGGTGTTGCATACTCTGAAGATCAATTAAAAGCTTTGGTCCCTGTTATTAAGAAAAATAACCTTTGGGTTTTAAGTGATGAAATATATGGAGAATTAACTTACGGCGTTAAACACTATAGTCTTTCTCAATGGCTACCCGATCAAACAATTATCATGAATGGGCTTTCAAAATCTCATGCGATGACTGGTTATCGACTTGGCTTTATCTTTGGCCCAAATCCTTTTATAAACCAAATTGCCAAAGTCCATCAGTTCACGGTTACCACTCCAGCCTCAATCGTTCAAGACGCTGCCAGTGAAGCCCTTAATCATGGTCAAAATGATGCTGAACCGATGAGGCTTGAATACGATAAACGGCGAAAATTTGTTCAAGAAAGCCTTAATAATTTAGGCTTTAACGTCATTACCCCTGGTGGTGCCTTTTATATCTACGCAGTTATTCCTGCTTCTCTTAACCTGGATAGTTGGGCCTTTGTTAAAAAATTGGCCAAGGAGTATCACATTGGCATCTTCCCTGGAGCAGCATTCGGTGACGATAAGTCAATTCGAATCAGTTATGCTGCCAGCGATGAAGCCCTTAAAGCAGCAATGAAAGGAATCTCTCAAATGGTAAAAGATTTAGAGAAGACTCCTTCATAAAAATATATTGAAAGATGGTGGTTTAAGTGACAAAAATATTAGCTTATAACATTCTCCCCTATGAGGAAGAGTTTGTTTTAGAGTGGCGCAAAAAGCACCCAGAAGTTCAAGTAGATTACAATGATATTGAACTTCACGATGATACCGTTGATTTGGCCAAAGGTTATGACGGAATTGATTACCGTCAACGAAGCAAACTCACTGACAAACCGGATCTGTACAAAAGATTACATGAATTGGACATTCACCAATTAGCGTTAAGATCTGCTGGAGTTGATTCTTGCAACCTTCCCTGGGCAAAGGAAAATGGTCTAACGATTACTAACGTTCCTTCATATTCTCCAAGAGCCGTGGCAGAAATGACATTAACCCACTCCATGAACTTAATTCGCCACATTCCTCAATTTCAAGACAGACTTAGAAACAATGACTACATAGTTAATGGTCTGCGTTCAAAGGAAATTTCGAACTTGACCATCGGAATTATTGGAGTTGGTCGAATTGGCAGTACTGTTGCCAAAATTTTCACTGCTTTGGGTGCTAAAAAAGTTCTCGGCAATGATTTAAAAGAAAACGACGATTTTAAAGATTTCGTCCAATATACTACTAAGGACGACATCTTTAAGAATGCCGACTTAATCACCATTCATGTTTACGGAAGCCTTGAAAACCGTCACATGATTGGTGCTGAACAATTTAAAAAGATGAAGAATTCCGTTTTGTTTGTTAATTGCTCAAGAGGCCCAGTTGTAGATACCGAAGCATTAATTTCCGCTTTGGAGAACAAGGAAATTGCTGGTGCCGGAATTGATGTTATCGAAGACGAAACCACAATTTTCAATAAGACATTCAATGGCGGTGATATTCCTTTAAAGACATACAAGAAGCTAAAAGCTATGAATAATGTCTTCTTAACTCCTCACGTTGCCTTTTATACTGACCATGCTGTTAAAAACATGGTTGAGCAATCACTAGACGACACCTTAATGGAAATTACTGGCAAAGAAAGTCCCCATCGAGTAAATGCTGGATAATTAAAAATCGTAGGAATCTCAAATAAATAATCTAATTCTAAAAAGAATTAAAGAAGTTAATTTAGAAATTACTTCCTTAGTTCTTTTTTAATTATTCAAAATTTTCTATTTTTAAAAGATTTATGAAAACACAATTTTTAATTTTGCTCTCATTTTCAAGATTAGTTCCTATTTAAGAATGAGTCTAAAGTAGTTGATATATCAGTGCTTTCATTCATTTTACCATTGTAATTAGTTGGTTTTTGGATTAGAATTTCATTAAT
>DIDF01000076.1 GCA_002418005.1 Lactobacillaceae bacterium UBA5807 | reverse complement strand
GTTTGAAACCGTCTAAACCATAAACGATTGTTTTCGAAATGTTTTTCAGCTTCTACTTCCGAATATTGTCGTTCCACAAGACCGCCTCCTAAAACAGATATTAACACGATTGACTAAAGAACAGTATCAATTTGACCCGACGCTTGATAAGCCGATATTTTCAAACCGAATTAATTATTATACAATGAAGTTCATTGGGAATTTAAGGAGATTATCGTACATAATGGCTAAAATGAAAGATTTCAAACAGCGCCTTTATTATTTAGGCCTTTCAATCATCATCAATTCGGCTGGAAACGCGCTGGCCATTTCTTCAAACCTGGGAAGTGCCGTTTGGACCGGTTCTGCCGTCAACCTCTCGAAATGGATCAACATCCCACTGGGAACGACCCTGTTTCTTTACGGAATTATTGTGACCATTTCCAACCAGTTACTCTTGGGTTCATTTGACCGGCGGCGGTTCTTTTCCAACCTGCTGTTCACCGTACCGTTCAGCTACCTGGTTGCCTTTTTTACCTGGATTTTTAACACAATCGGCGTTCCTGAACAAGATTTCTACATTCGACTAATCCTCGACATCATTGGCCTGTACTGTGTTGCGATGGCCGTTTCAATGTATTCTCGGTCTAATTTGATTATGCATCCAAACGACGATTTGGCTTACATCATCCGCTTTAAATATATTCACGGAAGTGCCGTCATTTCACAGTGGCTCAGTTATATCCCGCCAATTTTGATTATCGGTGCTTCCTACGTCTTTACCGGCAAGCTTTACGCAATTGGCTTCGGAACAATTTTTGCCCTTCTGTTCCAAGGGGCAATGATGAAATGGTCGGACACCCACGCCTTTCCAAAGCTTAAGCACCACGTCGATCTTTGATGAATTCAGCAATTTGTCTAAAGGTCTTTTTTGTTTCCGACAATTTGAACCACAATGTGTAATCATGCCAAGCATCCTTAAAGGTGGTTGGCAGTGGACTGGCGCCCTCCGCTTGGCCCATGGCATCAATCAACTGCAAATCAGAAGGAACCAGCATTTCATTTTCTCCATAAAAAATCTGAACGTCACCAATATTTTTTAAGTTGGCCGAATTAAAAACGTCCTGCCACTTTTCGGCAGATGCCCCATCAGTAAACCAGCCGCCAATTTCCTGTAATGTTGGCAGATCCAGCAAAATATCATTTTCAGCACGCTTGGCAATTTCAGGATCGGTCAGCTTCATGTCCAGCCATGGTGAAATCAGACTGGTTCCTAAAACCTTGCCTGGATTGTCCATTAGTAGCTGAAGGGCAAGCTTTGCCCCCGCTGAGTCGGCCACGATAAATAGTGGTAAGTCATCGGTGACGACCTTATCGAAGACGGCTTGCGAAAAGGCCAACATATCATCAGCCGAATTCGTTGGCAGCAGCGGAAAATCCGCAATCTGTAGACGGCTATTCGCGGCCTGGGCAATTTGGGTAATCATCTCCAGTTGGTCCTCATTCATCGGAACGGTAAAGGCACCCCCGTGGAAGTACAGTATTTGACTGGTGGGATCCGCAACCGTATCGATTGTCACGAGTTGCCCTTTTTTAACCGGATCAATTTTGTATTCGTTTTCATTTTTCCGGAAAAGATTGATCTTTTGATTAGGTTTGATAAAACTATGGGCGACACTTTTCTTATAGTCCTCAGCGCGAAACTTCCTAAGATACCTTTTCGCCATAAAGCTCATTGCGATTCCTCCTTCAAAAACCATTTGTTGGTATCAATTGTAATACAAATCAAATTTATCGCACAAATTGTGGTCAAACTCGGAAAAGTTCACAAAATCTTCACAAATTATTCAAAGTTTAAACACATTATTTCGCTATAGTATTAGGTGAAACATAAAGTGATGTATCACTTTGTGCGAGCAATAGATTAAATCCCCCTTTAATTTATTACTTTTGTATTCATATTCTTCCCCTAGAATAAATATAGGTAAACGGAAATAAGGCATCCCCGTGCCTTATTTTTTTATCCATAAATCTTGACCGCATCGATAAATTCACAAAATCTTCACAATTTGGTCACACTTTATTCAGATTTATTTAGTATCATAGTAACTGTAAAGTTGTAAGCAGACAACTTTCACTTCGCAAATTGTCATAATGATAAATTCACTTTTGATTAAACCTTATCTCCCCTCAAAAGATTAAGGTCTTAAAGAAGCCGGGCGCGTTAGTCATGGCTTTTTTTGTTGGCTGAAAAATGCATTTTGGGCGTTCACTACCATTAGAATCACTTTCCATAAGCAGTCCGATACACAGTCCATTTTGTTTTACTAATATTCACAAAAGTTTCACACCTTATTCGCACATTATTTACATTTTTACGTTATATTATAGACATGAGCAAGAGATAAACAGTGATTTATTTCTACTCACCCCCAATAATATTGAAAAGTAAGTTAATGCTGCCATTGATCTACTTTTCACAGCAACCCTTATAATTCATATTCCCCTCAGAATATTGATACTATTCACAGAGTAAAGATGCCCCCCATCTTTACTTTTTCTATCCTATATGAATATAAAAAACACCTCTTCAGGTCTTCCTGGAGAGGTATTTTTTCGTATAAGATCAAAATAATTTTTAAACAACAAAATGGTGGGACATTTTTTTGTCCCACCATTTTTTATTAATGCATTATTAGTATCAAAAGGCTGATCCCAGCCATCTAAGCTGCCTGAATTAGGTTATATAGATAAAACGTGCTCCACCAAACTGATCTCAGCCATTTAAGGTGCCTGAATTAGGTTACATAGCTGAAACGTGTTCCATGAGGCTGATCCCAGCCATCTAAGCAAGAAAATTAAACATTCAAAACCAGAATATTTAATTTTCTTGCTTAGATTCAGGGATCAAAGCGCCTCGTTCCACACTCTGTATCTATTCCAACCCAACTCTAGCAAAAATCTCATCCACGTGACGGATATGATAATGCCAGTCAAACGCATCTTTAATTTGATCTTCGTTCAACGTATCGGTAATCTTTTTGCTGCCCTCTACTAAATCACGGAACTGAATTCCTTTATCCCATGATTGAGCTGTCAAAGGTTGGACAGTATCGTAAGCTTGTTCTCTGGTCATCCCAGCGTCAATCAACTTCAACATAACTCTTTGGCTGTAAATCAAGCCATAGGTTAAATTCATGTTTGATTTCATTCTTTCTGGGAAGACAGTTAATGTTTCCAAAATATGAGTGAATCGATGAAGCATGTAATCTAACAATGTTAAAGTATCTGGCAAAATGATTCGTTCTGCGGAAGAATGAGAAATATCTCTTTCATGCCACAAAGGAACGTCTTCATAAGCAGTAATAATATGGCCACGAACAACCCGGGCCAAACCACAAATATTTTCGGAACCAACTGGGTTTCGTTTGTGGGGCATTGCTGAAGATCCTTTTTGACCTGGATTAAAGTGCTCTTCGACTTCATGAATTTCAGAACGCTGCAAGCCACGAATTTCGGTAGCAAACTCTTCAAGCCCGGTAGCAATCAGGCCAAGAGTGGCAATGTAGTCAGCGTGAAGATCACGCGGCAAAATTTGACTGGTAATCTCTTGGTGTCTGATTCCAAGCTTATTACATACATACTCTTCAACAAACGGCGGAACATTGGCAAAAGTACCAACAGCACCGGAAATTTGGCCAACTTCAATTTCATTGGCAACTCTTTCAAAACGGCGTTGGTTTCGCTTCATTTCTGAATACCAACGAGCCAACTTCAAGCCAAAAGTAGTTGGCTCAGCCTGAACTCCATGAGTCCGGCCAATCATAACGGTGTTTTTGTATTTCTTTGCTTGAGAAGCAATTACGTCAATAAACTTTTGAATATCTTCACGGATAATTTCGTCTGCTTGCTTTAGACGATAACCTTGGGCGGTATCAACAACATCGGTACTGGTAACGCCATAGTGAACCCATTTCTTTTCTGGGCCAAGCGATTTGGAAACGTCTCTGGTAAAGGCAACGACATCATGATGGGTTACGGCTTCAATCTCAGCAATCTGATCAACGTCGAATTTAGCATTCTTTTTGATCTTTTCAACATCTTCTGCCGGAATCTTGCCTAACTGCGACCAAGCTTCGTCAATAGCAATCTCAACTTCAAGCCAAGATTGGTACTGATTTTGAAGTGACCAAATGCTACTCATCTTTTCCCTTGAATATCTTTTTATCATAACGAATCCTTTCCTGTTTAAAATAACAGATAAATCATATCATATTGTTCTTGTTTTAGCCATATTTTCGGCTAATATTCATAAATATGTTCGGTTTATATCCTATACTCGAACTTTCATCTTTACAGAGGTTCGTATCATTAATATTTTGGTTGATTATTGAGTCTGGACCATGTAGAATCGTAATTGCTGGGTAGAAAAGGGCCAGTTGAAATTACTATATTATATAGTATGTATTTGTCGTAATTTTACTGATTCCTTTTTTGATAATGCCTCTAATCTAGCAAATCAGATTGGCATCATCGTCGTGTTCCAGAGGCCAGTTTCCTAAGCTCAATCAGGGATTTTGGATGAAAGGCCAAAACTTTTCAGACAAAAATCTCAACTGATGCTTAGAAACTCTCCAACCCAGATTAGTTTGGCAACATAGTCGTGTGAAAGAGATTAGTCTCTTTTGTACTTCAAAATAAAAAACAGAGGTGTTCACATGTCATCTATAGTGATTGTAGGCAGTCAGTGGGGCGACGAAGGGAAAGGTAAAATTACCGACTTCTTCGGCCAAAAAGCCGACGTTATCGCTCGTTATCAAGGCGGCGACAACGCCGGGCACACAATCGTCTTTAACGGCAGAAAGTTTCATCTTCAGTTAATGCCATCTGGGATTTTTGATAACGATAAGGCCAGTGTCATTGGTAATGGCGTTGTCGTTAACCCAAAGTCCTTAATTGCTGAAATGAAAAATCTTGAAGCAAATGGTATCAATACCAATAACTTGAAAATTTCTAACCGAGCTCACGTTGTTATGCCTTACCATATCCTTTTAGATGGACTTCAAGAAAAGTCTAAAAAAGGCGGCAAGATTGGTACCACTAACAAAGGTATTGGCCCCGCATATATGGACAAGTATGAGCGAATCGGCATCCGAATGGCTGACCTAATTGATCCTGACATTTTTGAAGTCAAATTAAGAACCAACCTCGAACTTAAAAATAAGCTTTTAACCAAACTCTATGATGTTGAACCACTTGATTTTGAAACTATTTACCACGAGTATGTCGAATATGGCAAACAGTTGAAGCCATACGTGACTGACACTTCCTATTTAATTAATAATGCTTTGGATGAAAACAAAAACGTGCTCTTTGAAGGCGCTCAAGGCTCAATGCTTGATGTTGACAATGGAACTTATCCATTTGTTACTTCATCAAATCCAAGTGCTGCCGGTGCCGCTGTTGGTACTGGAATTGGTCCTAACCGAATTCAAAAAGCAATTGGAGTTTGCAAAGCATATACATCCCGAGTTGGTGAAGGTCCCTTCCCAACTGAATTAAAGAACGAAATTGGCGATCATATCAGAGAAGTTGCTCATGAATATGGGGTTGTTACTAAACGTCCCCGCAGAATTGGCTGGTTTGATAGTGTCGTTTTGCGTCATGCCGCCAGAATTAGCGGGTTTACTCATCTTTCTCTTAACTGCTTGGACGTTTTAAGCGGAATTAAGACCCTAAAGATTTGTAAAGCTTACAAGCTCAACGGTGAAATTATTGATAACTACCCCGCAACATTAAAAGAAATTGAAGCCTGTGAACCAATTTATGACGAATTGCCTGGTTGGGACGAAGATATTACTAACTGCAAGACAATTGATGAATTACCTGAAAATGCCCAAAATTACTTGAAACGAATCTCAGAATTGGTCAAAGTTCCGTTTGCGACATTTTCTGTTGGCCCAGAGCGCGAACAAACCCACTTAGTTGAAGATGTGTGGTAAAATACGTTGGTTGTGTTCCCCAGAATTTATAGGAGGATCCTTATAAATGGACGTTTTTGATTACGAAGATATTCAACTCATCCCTAACAAATGCATCATTAAAAGTAGGAGATATGCTGATACTTCAGTTAAGTTTGGCCCAAAGACTTTTAAGATTCCCGTGGTTCCTGCAAACATGGAAACTGTCATCAATGAAAAGTTAGCAGTTTGGCTGGCTCAAAATGGTTATTTCTACATTATGCATAGATTTGAGCCGGAAACCAGAGCTGATTTTGTCAAAATGATGCACGATAAGGGTCTCTACGCTTCAATTAGTGTGGGGATTAAAGATGCAGAATATAAGTTTATCGATGAATTAGTTGAAAAGAAACTAAATCCGGAATATATCACAATTGATGTTGCTCACGGACATTCTGATTTTGTCATCAATATGATTCATTACATCAAAGATAAACTGCCAGATTCATTTTTAATTGCCGGCAACTTGGGTACTCCTGAGGCTGTGCGAGAAATTGAAAATGCCGGCGCTGATGCAACTAAAATTGGCATTGGCCCAGGTAAAGCCTGCATTACCAAGTTAAAGACTGGTTTTGGTACTGGCGGCTGGCAGTTAGCTGCTCTTCGTCTCTGCTCCAAAGCAGCTAGAAAGCCAATGATTGCCGATGGTGGAATTAGATTTAACGGCGATATTGCCAAATCAATTCGGTTCGGTGCTTCAATGGTTATGATTGGCTCACTATTAGCCGGTCATGAGGAATCTCCTGGTAACGTTTTAGTAATTGACGGTAAGAAATACAAGCAATACTGGGGTTCAGCTTCAGAACAACAAAAAGGCGCTTATCGAAACGTTGAGGGTCGTCAAATGTTAGTTCCTTATCGTGGTCATTTGAGTGACACGCTGGACGAAATGAAACAGGATCTCCAATCCTCAATATCATATGCCGGCGGAAAAGAATTAAACGATATCCGAACTGTTGATTACGTGGTTGTTAAAAACTCAATAATGAATGGTGATTAATTTCATCAAGTAATAAGACCAGACTTGTCATTCACAAGTCTGGTCTTATTTTTCTAACTGTTTGAAAACTAGAGCACAAAAAAGACCGCCATTCGGCGATCTTTTGATTGATGAGTTGAATTTAATTATTCAGCCCAAGCAGCCATACCTTGACTCTTGTAAACATTTACAGCGTCATTGATTTGTGATGAAACAGTAGTACCAGGGTTATGCATTGATTGGAACAATCCATAAGCACCACTTGGGTTGGCAGCGTTTACTTGGCCTCTTGATTCACGGTTGATGATGTAAGCCCAAGTTGAGGCACTAACACCAGTTCTTGCTTGCATTTCTGAAGCAACTGATGAAATAGAACTGCTACCAGTGTAACTACCAGTTGAAGTATTTGAACTAGTTGAGTAGTTTGGTGTGTAGCTTGAAGTTGCAGATGCTGGTGTGTAAGTTGCAGTTGCAGCAGTTGTTGCTGCAGTAGCAGTCTTACCATCAGGAATATCTAACTTTTGACCAGGTAAGATAAGGTGGCCTTGAATGTGATTTGCGTTTTCAATGGCATCAATAGTTGAGCCAAATTGTTGGGAAATTCCCCAAACTGAATCGCCGGATTTAACGGTGTAGATGGTGTCGGCATGTGCGTATGTCATGCCTGCAAAGAATAATCCGACTGCAGCAGCTGTGGTGAGAATCATAGTAAATAATTTTTTCAAAATATACACTCCTATATCTAAAATCTAGAAATTTTGTTTCAAACAAGTTGATTTCTATCAATCAACAGAATCGAGTATATCTGATTAGTATTACTACAAAATATCACCAACATTAAGAAAATAATTCATGAATCGTTCCCAATGTAACATGATGTAAATATTGTCATAAAAAATGTAAAACAAAAAGTTACCAATCGGTTGACCCAATTGGTAACTCCACTTAATTTCCCAAATGTAAAAAATATTTCATTGATACTTGGTTGTTAAATTACACTCCTTTGAGTGCCAAAAAATTCTTCAGGATAATAGATTTTTCCACCTTTACCAAACAAGCTTCCATTCTGTAATGGCTTGATCAAGTTGTTTTCCATCTTTACCGGAAGAGTTGAGTAGATGTCAAAGTTTTGAGAAGAAACATAACCACGGTCTGCAAAGAAATCACTACCGTCCAAAACATCAATGGCCGGATATCCTGCCAAACTAGCCCTGGCTTGAAGTTCAGAAACTAGCATTTGAGCGTAACCTTTACCGCGGCTATTTTTCTCAACACTAAGTTCTACTATAGAAAGAATTGAATATTTTACCTTTGGTCCTTTGACAGTAACTGGAATCATCAAGGCGTGGCCAACCAGATCACCCTTACTATCCTTGACTACAAGTTCATATTCATCACGATAACCAGAATATTCTCGAAGGCGCTTAACCATATCAGCTTCATCACCATCGGTGTTTACATCCCCACTGGCATATGACTCCTTAATTAACTTGTCAATTGCTGCATAATCAGATGGATCTACAGTTTCAACATAACTCTTCATCGTAATTCTCCTTTGATAGAATTCAACTATTGTTTAGGCTACAATTAATTCAAGAACAATAGAAAGTAGGCATTTTATGTCACTTAAAACTAAATGGACCTTAATTAGTATTCTAACATATGTGATTTTCGTAATTCTAGCTGTAACAACGGGAATTCTGAATCCAGCTAGAATTGGAATTGCCTGGAGCGTCTCTTGGTATATTATTGCAGCAGCAATTGTTTATTATCTTTGGTTCAAAAATATTATTTTTGAACAAGTGATGACCAAAGCCAGAAAATTAGGCCTTTCCAAAAATGACTTAGCGAAAATGCTTCCGAAACTAAAAAAGAACCAGGAAATTCCTGACCCTAAGAAACGGCACTTTTTCAGTCCAATTTTTAACTTTTCACTTCAAAATTTAGATATATTAAACAAAAAATTATCTCAAGATACCAATAAAAATAACTCTAAGCAATAGAATTAACTTCTTTGACTTTTTTGTTCAAGTACTCCGCCAATTTTTCTTTTGAATAAATTCCGGAGACTTTTTCTTTTGCCTCGCCGTTTTTAAAAATCACTAAACTGGGAATACTCAAAACGTGATATTTTTCAGCAATATCTTGATTTCCGTCAACGTTCATTTTTCCAAAGTGAATTTTCCCATTAAATTTACTTTCAAGGTCATTTAAGATTGGATCCATAATTTTGCAAGGCCCACACCATGGCGCCCAAAAATCAATGACCGTCAGTTTATTATTGGTTTGGGAATCAAGATTCTCCCGGGTGATTGTCACGCTCATATTGAGACCTCCGATTTTTGCGAACAAAATGAATAATAATTGTAATAACAACTGCGACCAAAACTATAACACCAAAAACAGGAGCAGGAATTTCAATATTAATCGTCGGAATTGAAATTACTAATTTAATGGCAATAAAAATAATTAAGATATAAGCCATTGGCTGAATTTCCGGGATTTTGCTCATTAACCGCATTATAACCTCAGCGACACCACGCATTGCAGCAATTCCAATCATTCCACCCAGCAAAACAATAACTGGATTTGAAGAAATAGCTAATGAAGCTAAGACAGAATCGACTGAAGAAATAATATCCATCATTTCAATTTGAATTACCACTGACCAAAAAAGTGAAATCCGTCGTTTCTTTTTCTCATTTGCAAGCCGTCTAGTATGCACAACTTTAGTTTTCGAAAAAAAAGAATAGGCCAAATATAACAAATAAAGGCCGCCAATTATCTTAATAACCCAAAAATTAATCAAAAAAGTTCCTACTCCAATTATTAGGAATCGGAACAAATAAGCTCCCCAGATACCATAAAACAAGGACTTTTCTCGCTGGATCTTTGTTGGCAGGGCCTGAGTTTGAGCAGCTAGAACAACTGCATTATCGACCGATAGCAAACACTCGATGATTGCCAGAGATAAAATAACCAGCCAGTCACTTCCTGATTGAATGACTGCTGCCCAATTACTGCCATCAAAAAAGGGCCCGTATAGAGTTGAAATCCACTGTAACACCTAATTCCCCCATGTTTACTGATTTATTGCTTCTATATCGTACTTGCTTAAATTATATTTTACAATTGTTCTAATTAACTTTTTTGCATAATTTGGATCAGTCGCATAGCCGTTATTTTGAAGCATTTCTGCTAAACGACGGTAACTTTGAATGTTATCTTGAGTAATAAATTTTTGAGAAACTACTTGATAATAGTCATCTACCGCATCTTTAACCGTTGGATATTTTCTAAAGTTAGCAGACTGGTAAACGTTTTTCCCATTAATATTTTCCAAAGTTTGAAAAACTACTGAACTACCATTATATGTGCCTTTTACTCCAAATGGATTATTGGCATCTAAATATAATTTAGATGTGCCAAAGTTTGATTCCAAAATGGCTTGGCCAATCACAATACTTGGAAGAATCCGCGGACTTTTCTGATAAATTGCAATCGCCGGATTAGCAATTTGGGAAATGAATTGACTATTGGCCGTAGCCGTTGGGTATGGCAGTTCCTGGGTCGTTTGGGCAACTTGTTTTGAAGAATTTGTCGCGGTTTTGCGATTGGTCATATAACGCAGGCCAACCGCTAAAGCGATTACCAATACTGTAAGAAATAATAAGCCTTCTGCATAATGCGATCTGGCGTGTTTCAAAATAAATTCCTCCGTTACCTTAAAGTTTCAAAGCTTATTCTATCATCAGTTTGGTAGAAATGAACCTCTTTATCATTAATTCTCTCTTTTGGAAACTCAATTTTATATACGGATTTTTGATAATAAGACTGGAAATAATAATTCTTACTGTCACAGCAGACTGCTGCTCTATAAACTGAAAAAGTCGGTTGATGAGCTTTACTTTTAGGAACATTTACTGAATCCAGCAGATGCCAACAATTATCAACCGCCTCATCCTCATTATTCGGCAAATCAATTCTTTCCTTTAAATAGGCAGCGCGAATAAATCTTGATCCTGGAGTATAAGAACCAGGCGGAATTAATTTTCCTGAAGGATTACCCGTTGTTACTCGCGGAGTATTTAATGGTACAGTATGATTTAAAAATTCTGGAGTATACTCAACGTACTTTGAGAGCTGTTCAATTTGGCGATCAAAATGATTACTGTTAGTCACAATTCCCAGTGGATTTTCAATAACCTCAATCGGGTGAGTAACCGGTTCAACCACCACAATTCTTCCAGTCGGATTGGCTGCGGAAAAATGCAGTTCACTATGGTCATACTTCAGCAAGCTATGAGTATCTGCCATTAACTGGATCTCTTCTATATTATCAACTATTTCCTGCACAGATTTAAATTGGGAAAGCAAATAAAAGGATAATTCAAAAGGAGCCAAATGAATATCGCCAGGAGTTGGTTCTTCAACCAACTGACTTCCATTAGTAAAAGTCAGCTTTTGGACTGCCATTCCATATTCATTTACCCCATCAGAAATATCAATTTCTGAATCATGTTGGCCCCCAGTTCCTAAAACTGCGTATTTAGTATGGTAGACTGAATTATCAAATACTGAATGCCAAGCGTAGTTTCGCGGAACAAACACCGGCTTGGCGCCAAGATGTGGCCAATCCATTGTGCGGGCCAACACATGAGCACCGTCTTGTTGGCCAATCTGAAAAATGCTAGTACACAAAATCTGAACCTCCAATTCATTTTAATAATAGGAATGGATAAAACAATTTAAGTAATGATTTTCTAAAAACCTTTTTGTTGTCGCTGGATAAATGTTAGAATAATTCGTAGTATCTTTTATACTGGACTGGGGAGAACTAATATAATGAAACCATTTATCCAACAATTACATAGAAATCGAGCTTTTACTCTGTTAGTATGGCTGATTGTCGTATTTATTGCAATTATAACTGCTCCGTCATTTCAAAATGCGATTCAGTCATATAGTCAGCCTGTTTTATCTTCTAATTCTCAGCCAATGCAGGCTCAAAGCATTCGCGACGAGTGGGGGTATCAGCTCAAGGGAACAAATAGCGTTGATGTTGTTTATAACAACCCCAATGGAAAAATTACGCCAATTCAACAAAACCAAATTGACAGCACCATTCAAAATTTAACTCAACATCAATCATTTTATAGTGTTAAGAAAATTACCAGCACCAAGACTAATATGAACGGCCAATCCCAAATGCTCTCAAGTGATGGGTCCACTGAATATGTCACAATTGATATGGATGCTAAAGGCAATTCACTTCAAGTGTTGGTTAACCAGTTGGTTTCCCAAACAAAAGTAACCGGTCTTAATTCCTACATTACAAGCCCTGAAATTATCAGAGAAGAACAAAACACAAAGATTGCTCAAGTATCCAAGATAGTAATGATTGTGATGTTTATCGCCTCGGCTTTATTATTGGGAATTTACTTCAGATCTTTGCTGGCAGCTGTTGTTTCATTTATCAGCACCTTTTCAGCTTTTATCGTTTCATTTGGCTTTTCATATCTTCTCCAGCAGCATTTTAATTGGGCTTATGGTGAATATGTTCCCTTAGAGATTGGTTTGTTAACTGTGATTCTCGGATCGATTTGGAACATCTTCTTATTCAGACGCTTTAGAGCAGTCTTGGAACAAGATAATGATGGTCGAAAAGCCACCCAGGAAACTGTCGGCAGTGTTTGGATGCCAATCACAATCGTTGCTGGCTGCTTAGCCTTTATCTTCGCTTTATCTGGATTTATTAACTTTAACCAGATTCAACAGGTTTGGACATTGGCATTTACCGTCCTTGTCTTGGCCTTAAGTGTGTTGACTCTGAACGCAGTATTCATGCAGCCGTTAGCAAGAAGATTCTATTGGCCTGGTAACTCAACTTTGCCAATGATGGATTCACACTATTACACCAAAGCAACTCAATTTGCTTTATGGCAACCGATCTTTGCCGTTTTAATAGCCATCTATCTTACCTTGCCATTTGTATACTTCTACCGCAGCAGTCTTTCTTATTCGCCGGACAGCAACTTAACTCAATCCAGCCAGGCGGTATCAGGAGCACAAGTTCTTAATTCGCACTTCACCGGTGGCAAGAGCGCCCCAATTACAGTTTACATTCAAAGCAACAATAAATTAGCTAATGAAAAATACCTATCTGCAATTGATATTTTAACTACAAAACTTCAATCTACACCAGGTATTAATAAAGTTTATTCAATTACCCAGCCTGGTGGAATTCCAATTCAAAAGTACTACGTTGCAACCCAGCTTCAGTCCATTGGAATGAATGCCAAGTTAGCTAGTGGCCAACTCGCTGATGCCGTAAAGGGAATCAAGTCCAACCAGAACAATTTAAAGACCGGCACCATTCAAAGTCAAATTAGCAGTATTAATTCTCAAATCAATCAGGTAAATCAACTTCAGTCAAAGACACAAACCATTCAAGGCAATGTAAGTAAAGCAGATCAATATTCTACGGCTACTGTCCGAAGTAAGATTTCAAGTACTGTTATGGCTTATCAGCGTCAAATTGAAGCAATTAACAGCCAACTACAGTCAGTTTCTAGTGATCTGAACACCTTAATATCCACTGCTAACCAAATTAAGAGTTCTTCTCAAGGAAGTTCAGCAGCCTTAACAGCTTATAGCAAACAAATTCAAAATGTTCGAAATGAGCTTGGCAAAGTTGGTCAAAAAGTTTCTGCAGCGCAAACCCAGATCAATAACATTTATAATTACTTGTCAGGTCTAGAAAATTCTCAAGCCGCAGATGTGTTCTATATCACCAAAGCCCAACTTGCTGATACTGACTTTATCCAAACCACTTTGAACTACACGAGCCAAGATCAAAAGATTACCAGTTTACAGATTGTCTTAAACAGTCAGCCTAATAGTCAAAATAATGTTCAAACAATCAATACAATCGAACAGCAAATTCATCTCCAACTTCAAGGAACGCCTTTGGCTCACGCTAAAGTAGCAATTACTGGTGAACCGGTTGTCCAGTCTATAATCCAACAAAAGATGCAGGATAACTTATGGGCATACATTGTTCTATTAATTGCAGGATTATCCTTGGCAGTCTTCTTCTTCAGTAGAGCCGTTCTTCAACCGCTTTACTGGACTTTGGCCTTTATCATTTCCGGTTTTACTGGGATCCAGTTGACCTCTTTGACAATGGAATACGTTGGGCATATTACTCAGCTTGATTGGCCAGTTCCAATAATTGCTGCCAGTATCTTAGCCGCCATTGGGACTTGGCAGATTGCTTCTTTAGGAATGTCAAAGAGAAGATCCGGGCAGGACTTAATGAGTTGGGCAGAACCAGCAATGCTCAATTATGGTAAAGAATTCAGATATATTCTGATGATTATCGTATTGATGGGTATTTCTCTGACATTTGGTGCTTCAACTACCTTGATTGAATTAGCAATGATTCTAATCTTTACTGCAGGAATCTTCTATTTGATCCTGCCAATCACCGTTGCAGCGGTCGGTAAAATTTCGGTACTATTACCACAAAGAAAAAATATTTGGTTTAGAAATAAAAAGCACGATTAATCCGGATATATAATTCACAAGCTCTTCAATCAGATAATTTCTGATTGAAGAGCTTTTTTTGGCTCCAGTAATGGATTCTAAATTATTAAGTTAAATAAATTTAAAAACAGACCATTCAAAAGATTTGTTAAAAGGTTTCAACATTCCAGAGTTATGTTACAGAAGTGTAACATCCGGCAAAAATTAGTACTATTTTTCACATATTTTGTTAATTTGATGAGTTTTTTGACAATAAAAGTCAATTTTTTCAGAGGAAAGACTTGTTGCCCCTGAATAGATTTTGCGCAACCAAAAGTCCAACAACTCAGCAATCACAGACGATTTCGGACTTCATTAAAAAAGCATTTTTGTTTATTTAAGCGGATAAATTGCTTTTAACGTCATTGATACCCTGTTGTCACAATCCTGCAACAAACCACTGCTAAAATTGTACTTGTAGAATTAATTGAGGAGTTGTCTAATAGTTATGAAAAAATTACATATACATTTATTGCTCAGTTTAATAGCTTTCTTTACTTTCGCATTCATAGGTGCTTCATCTGCCAGTGCATCAGTTCAAAGTACTGACGCATCATTCTCAGATGTGTATTCTGTAGCAAAGGCCAACCTTGGCAAACCATATTCATATGGCGCCACTGGTCCTTCAGCATTTGATTGCTCAGGATTTACTGGATTTGTATTTAAGAAGGGCGCATCAGTTACTCTTCCAAGAACTGCTCAAGCTCAATACAATGCTGGTAAAAAAGTTTCTTACAACAAGCTTGATAAAGGTGACTTAGTATTCTTTGGTTCAAGCGCTGCATCAATTTCTCATGTTGGTTTGTATGTCGGTAACGGAAAAATGATTGATGCTCAAAATCGTGGAGTTATCACTGAGACTGTTAAAGCCCCTTGGTGGAACTATGTTGGTTCTGTCCAAGTTGCTAACTTTACTGATTAGATTTAATTCATAAACATAACTTAAAATTTTACTCAACTCAATATAAAAAAGACCAGGAATTTTTTCCTGGTCTTTTTGTTTGGAATTATATGCATCTGTTTTAAATTCTTGGGTTGCGATTTTTACATAGTGAAAACGTGTTCCGACAGGACTGAGGTCTGAGGCTAACAACTTATCTAGTAAAATCCAAAAACAGGATTTCACTAGATAAGCAGCTTAGCCCACGACCTCAAAACGTCCCTCGTCACACTCTAGTTGAAACGTGCTCTGACGACGCTGAAGCCTGAACACAGCACCTTCAAATATAAAATCCAAATTCCGGATTTTATATTTGAAGGAGACTGTGCCACGGCTTCACCCGCGTCTTGTCGCACTCTTTTCCATATGCTTATGCTCAATTCCCGCATCCAAAAACGGTTTACCATATACTTTAAAACCTAATTTTTCATAAAAACCAACGGCCGTAACCTGGCCACCTAGATAAAATCTAGTTTGGTTCTTAAACTGAGGATCCTTTAAAATTGTTTCGATTAAGCTTTTAGCAATATCTTGGTGACGATACTCCTTCAGGGTTGCCACTCTTTGAATATGCACACCCTCATCGGTTTTGGTTGCTCGCGCTGTTGCTACCGGTTTATTATCCACATATGCAACATAATGAGTCGCATTAGCTCCGGTTCCATCGAATTCAACGTTTTCATCGATTCCCTGTTCTTCAATAAAAACGCTGCGCCGAATTGACAGTGCGTCTTTATAAACATTCTTATCTTTGTTTGAATCTCTTATTTCCAATCTTATTCACCTGGTTACTGCTCATTAAAAGCAGTTATTTTAAAATCGGTTCCATCGTACGCTAATTTGGTGATACTGCCATTTGCAGGTCTTTGGGTAATGTTATACTTACCGCCGCCAAATCGCTCAACCAGGCTTAAGAGAGTATTCCCATGGCTAACCAACAGAACGTTGTCACCATCTTTGATATCTGGATCATTTTTCACTAAATTTAAGCCCTGATCCAATCGGTGCCAATATTCTTCATTATTTTCTGCTTGATGAAACGGATCAGCATCCTTTAAAAAGTCTTTGGCCTTACCAATGGAATACTTGGTAACAATGTCTTTAAAGGTTGGCAAGCCGTGAGGAGCTCCAGCCAAATACCATGCTTGATCCATGTCATTGCCTTCAAAATAACCATAAAACTCTTCTCTAAAGAACGGTGAAGTGGTCGGCTTTTTAACATCAGAAACCTGATTTTCATCCAAGATAGTTTGAATGGTTTGTTCTGCTCTAGTGGTGTCACTGCAAAAAGCCGCAGCAAATTTGACATTTTTTAGTTTTTCACCTGTATCAACCGCATTTTTGATTCCTTTTTTTGTCAGTGGTGTATTACTCCACCCTTGAAGCTTATTATAAATATTGAAGTACGTTTGGCCATGACGAACCATATACATAGTAAATTTGGTCATAAACTGTCACCCTTTTCTTAATAATCTTTTTACGTCTAAAGTATAACAATGATTGAAAGTTAAAATCACCTCAAAATGGATTAAGATTTTGGCAAATTCTTGGAATTTAAACTTGTTTTTAATTGGAATTTGTTAATATGATAGATATTAATGCAGTTATTGCATTCATCACGAAACCGTTAAGGAGCTTTTGTTTTGAAACTTACTCGTCAAATCCTTAAAGCAAGCAGTACTAGAAAAGGTTTTATCGTTCTTTTAGTTGTCTGCTTTTGGTTAAAAACACTTTTGGCATACTTTGCCGATTTTAATTTAGGAATCACCAACGTTTTTCAATTTTTCATTGCTTTAATAAATCCTTTTGCGACAACAATTCTTTTGTTGAGTATTCCACTGTATTTCAAAAAGAGCAGTAATTTTTATATTGTTGCTCTTTTGATTGATACCATCAACACGGTGCTGCTTTATTTAAATGTAATATATTTCCGAGAATTTACGGATTATATGACTGTCAGCACAATGACTGGCTATTCTAAGGTTAATCAAGGTTTAAGTGGCAGTTCTTTGGCATTAACCAAGTTCCACGATGTCCTTTACTGGATCGATCTGATTGTGATAATTCTTTTAATGGCTTCTCGGAGAATAAAAATTGATAAACGACCGCTAAACAAACGCATCGGCTTGGCTATGACATCACTATCCGTCCTATTATTTACGGTCAACCTTTCATTTGGGGAAATGGATCGGCCACAATTATTAACCAGAACCTTTGATCGGTCCTATATCGTCAAATATTTGGGCCTAGACGCTTTTACCGTTTATGACGGGATAAAGTCCCAGCATACTAATGAAATGCGAAATTCGGCCACTAAATCGCAACTGACAAACATTTTAAAGTATACCAGATCTCATTACGCCAAACCCAATCCGAAATATTACGGAATAGCTAAAGGCAAGAATGTCATTTACATTCATTTGGAAAGTTTCCAGCAATTTTTAATCAATAAAAAAATCAATGGCAAAGAAGTAACACCATTCTTAAACAAACTCTATGCCAGCAAGGCTTCCTACTCGTTTAAGAACTTTTACCATCAAGTTGGCCAAGGAAAAACATCTGATGCCGAAAATATGCTTGAAACCAGCACCTTTGGTTTACCTCAGGGATCATTATTTGCTCAGTTAGGCAGTGACAATACTTTCCAAGCCGCTCCAGCCATTCTTTCACAAAGAAGGCATTATACCAGTGCTGTTTTCCATGGAAATGTTGCCAGTTTTTGGAATCGAAACAATGTTTATAAAAACATGGGCTATAACTACTTCTTTGATGCCAGTTATTACAATACTACCGGCGATCGATCTTTAGGTTATGGATTAAAGGATAAGCTGCTGTTTCATGATTCAGTTCCTTATTTAGAGAATCTTCAACAACCGTTTTATGTAAAATACATTACCGTTACCAACCATTTCCCATACGATCTTGATCAAGAAGACATGGATCCAAATTTCAAGACAGTCAACACCGATGACGATGTCGTCAATAACTATTTTGAAACAGCTCACTATTTGGATTCAGCAATTAAAGAATTCTATCAATACTTGTCTAAGACTGGCTTGCTTAAACACTCGGTGATTGTGCTTTATGGCGACCACTACGGCATCTCAAACTCAGAAAACAAGAATCTTGCCAAGGTTCTTGGTAAAAATTCTGATAACTGGAATGACTTTGATAATGCTCAACTACAACGAGTGCCGTTGATAATTAATATTCCTGGCCAAAAGAATGGATATATATCTAAAAAGTATGCTGGTGAGATTGATGTTTTACCAACGCTCATGCACTTGCTGGGTATTAGTACTAAAAGATACGTCCAGTTTGGCACCGATATCTTTTCATCTCGTCATGATCAATTAGTCGCATTCAGAGATCAAGACTGGGTAACGCCAACGTATACCTACACTAATCATGATTTATACCTCAATTCAACTGGTCAATTAATTAGCAATCCAAACAAGCAGCAAAAAGCTGAGATTGCCAGGAACAATAAAAAAGTTGACCATCAGCTTTCTCTTTCAGATCAGCTAAATGAAAAAAATCTTTTACGTTTCTATCATCCAAAAGGCTTTATTTCGGTTGATCCCAGGAAATATAACTATGCTAATGGCCTAGCTAAGGAACAGAGAATTGAAAAACTTTTGAAAAATAAATCGACTAGTATTTTCTCTGAAAACGGAGACCATTCAACGTTAATTGATTACTATACTAATGCCCCTGAACTTCACCATAAGGCAACCGATTCAAATAGAATTAAGATTACTAACCCAGATGCAACCAATGACAGTAGCAGTAGCAAATAGCTTAGCAGAATTAGCCAAAATAAAAGACCAAGGCAATCGCCTTGGTCTTTTATTTATTTATTAGATTTGTGAATTTCTAAATTACTATTACTTCATAATTCCCATTAACTGGGCAAATGTTGGAACAACTAGGTCAACAACGATTGAAATGATAACAACCGCGATGGCAGCCATAGCACCTTGAATAGAACCAAGTTGCAAAGCTTTAGCTGAACCAACAGTATGGCCGGCAGTACCTAATCCAAGTCCGGCACCAATTGGTTCTTTGAGTCTGAAAATCTTGAGCAGCCAATTTGCCAAAGCGTAAATAAGAACGGCATTCAGGATACATGCCATAGCGGTAACAGCTGGTGTGCCACCAATAGCTCCAGAAATAGCCATAGCAATAACAGTAGTTGCAGCTTGTGGAAGCAAGGAAGCAATAGCTGGATTGTTGAGACCAAGAGCTTTGGAAACGTAGAAAATCAAGAATAGTGAAATGATTAAGCCAATAATCAAAGAAATGAAAATTTCAAACCAGTATTTCTTGACAATATCGTTTCGTTTGTAAAGCGGAATCGCAAATGCAATTGTGGCTGGGTTTAAGAACCAGAACAAGATGTTTCCACCTGGCCAGTACAAACTTGTAAATACAAAAGCTGGTGTAACTTTGAATATTTGGGCTATGCACCAAAGAACAAAAATACCTAATACCATACCAACGAATAAAGGTTGGAATAAGAAGAATCCTTTACCAATCTTGAATAGCCACTGACCAAGCAAGAATACCAAAATTGAAAGACAAATCCCGAAAATTGGGGTGCCTAAGAATTTGATAAGCATAAGCTGAGTGGCTGTAAAATTAGTTGCAGCAGCAGTCATGATTTATTTCCCCCTGTCTTTAATTATTTATGATCTTCGACATTTTCCGAAGCTTTGATTTCGCGGTGAAAGACTTTTTTGTCAATCCAGAAAATAAACGAAGTCGTATAAGCAACCACGACAAGAAGAATGACGGTTGCAAGAATAATAGCAATAATCAACTTAACACCATTCAAACCTGCCAAAATATCGAGTGAAGCAGTCAACTGAATTCCTGATGGAACAAACAGGAAGGCAATGAAGCCAATCATGAAAGTACCAAATTTGTCTACCCATTCAACTTTAACAATATGGAGTGTTAGTAAGAAATACAGAATAATTAAACCAATAACTGGAGTTGGAACTGGGAAGCTCTTTGGAAACAGAGGTGAAATCAAACTAGAAACAAAAAGGACAGCTGCAAAAATTCCCATTTGAATAAGAATAGGAGCTTCCTTTGTTTCTGGCTTCTTTTCTTCTGCATCCTTGGATTGAACATCCTTAGCTTTGTCTGCCATAATAAAATCCCCTTTCGTATAGAAATCACAAATCTAATAAGTGAAGCAAAATCCCCTAACACTCAGCTTTAATGGTAAAGTTAAACCGTTGTCATGTCAATTATTTTGTGCATTTGTTCATTTAACAAAAAAGCGAAAAAGTGAAAAATTTATACTTTTATAATTCATTGTTTTTTCCTAATTTAGCAATGTTTACTAGCTCTCATCCTTGATATAGCAGGTGAACGCACGGTGGGTAAAATTCATCCGCATGAAATGGCATTCACAAAATGGGTTATTTTAGTAAAATATTTTTACTAAAAAGTGCCTAACGACAAGCGTTAGGCACTTTTTTATGATTTACTATTTTTCTTTCACAATCTCCAAAGCCACAATATTTGATGCTTATTTTTTCTGACGATGTTCCATAATCGATGTACTATGCACAGGTCCTCTTCTATCTGGATAAATACTAGCCATTAATGAATTAATGGCAACCGGAGCCTCCCCAAAAGCTGTGGTTAACAAGGGCTGCTTGCCTTTATACATTGCCACATCACCAATAGAATAAACATTCTCAAGGTTGGTCTTACCGGTCTTATCAATGGTGATTTCACCACGATTCATTTCCGGTTTAGCTTCCCATTTCTCGATAGCATCACCCTTAGCAATAAAACCATAATTGACGACCACATCGTCTACAGTGAGCTTTTTAGTTTCCTCGCTCTTCATTTTCTTAGCAGTTAAAGTCACTTTTTGACCATTAGCCTCAAGTTTCTTAATAAGGTAGGGAGTTACTTGTTGAATGCTCGATTGGTTTAGTAAATCAACACTGTGTTCCATAGCTCGATACTGATTTCTACGATGAAGCAAATATACTTTTTTCGCAGTTCTTTCCAAAAGTAAGGCCTGATCGATCGCTGCGTCTCCTCCGCCGGCAACCAAAACATCATGATTCTTAAAATGCTCCAAATCCTTTATGGTATAAAACAAATTCTTGCCTTCAAATTCATCGGCGTTTTCAGCCGCTAATCGGCGAGGATTGAAAGCCCCAACTCCGGTAGCAATCACAATTCCTTTGGTCAGAGAAGTCGACTTATTAGTAATTATTTCATAGCCAGAAGAACTTTTTTTAACATTCTCCACTGTTTCATTAAGACGAATTTTAGGAGAAAAACCTGCCAATTGTTTTTCTTGATCAGCTACTAATTTGCTTGCCTTAATTGCCGGAAACCCAGCAACATCAAGAACGGTTTTTTCTGGATATATGGCCATTACCTGGCCGCCCATTTCAGACAGGCTTTCAATAATTTGGACCTTTGCATCCCTTAGTTCACCATAAAATCCAGCAAACATTCCGGCAGGGCCGCCGCCGATAACCGTAATGTCATAAATTTCTTCACTCATTAATTTTTAACTCCTTTTCTACGTCTAATTACTCGCCTTAAAATCTTACTTTCAGATTTATTAATGATAATCTGCCCTTGAAGAGTCTTTACTTCTCTTAGACCGGCATCAATCAAGACAAAAATTGCAAACCAGCCGATGACCACGTCAATGAACTCTTGGGTAAGAGAAACCATGATTCCGGTACCAGGAATGTCCCAGTCCCAAAAAGTGTGCAGAGCAATAATTAGTATTAGGAACACAAAAAATCTGGGGTTAGTAAAGAAATCCCGAACGGTAAACGGCTTTTTCCGGGCCTTGCCCAAAATAACTGCTCCGCCAATAATTGCTGCCCAAATGGTATGAGTGCCAATGGCTTGAAAACTGCGAACAAAAATTGTTGCCAGGCCATATTCGCTGACATAGCCAGAACTTTCAAAAACGGAAAATCCGGCACCAATTGCAGCGCCAATTAGCATCCCATTGAAAATATAATTTAGTTTGTAAGAATTAACAAAAATGATTACCACAACACACTTTGCAAGTTCTTCAACGACCCCAACCAAAAGCGCAGCGGTGATACTTTCGTGAGTTTTAATAGGTAAAGCAATATAAAAAGACATCGTCACTAGTAAAGAAAGAATCCCACCTACTAAAAAGGTAATCATTACTTGCCTAATTGAGATATTTTGGTAAACGTTAATTTCAAAAAACATCATTAGCAAAGAAAAAGGAACTGCCAAAGAACCAATAAAAATTAAGCCAGGAATAGCCTTATCACTTTTAAAAACGTTTAATAGCAGCATCAGCATTGTAAAGCTTAGTGCCAAAACCACAAACACCCGTGAGAAAAACCAAGGTTTTACGGGCCGGCTGGAAACTCTTGCTAAACTGGGTGTGGTTTGTTTTGTCCCGACAATAAATAATCTATCGGCCTCATCTTTGGTATGGTGAGTAAATACCGCAGAAAACATCTTTGAAAGATGAATTTCAACGCCACTTTTATTTTCATTTTCATCAAGTCGGCGAGCAATATTGTCATCCAAATTTTCGTAATTTCTACGAACACCTGTCCAGACTAGGGTTAAAAAATTCTTGCCGAAATTTTTCTTATTTTTCATTCATCGCAACTCCTAAAGTTCTAATACTAATTTAGCCTAAACTAGAAATAACACTGCTTCAAGAAATCTGTCAAATTGAGTTTTTCAAAATTATCAGTTATTATTTGAATAAAACGTTCGTATTCTTGATAATTAACCGATGGAGGTACTTTAATAAATGGCCAAGAAAAAAATGATTCTTGATTTGGATACTGGTATCGACGATGCCATGGCTTTAGCTTATGCGGTCTCTGATCCAAATGTTGATCTAATTGGCATTTTAAGTTCATACGGAAACGTTGTGGTTAACCAAGCCGCCAAAAATTCTTTGAAATTACTCGAATTACTTGGTGCTACTGATGTTCCGGTTTATGTCGGCAAATCTCATTCTTCAGAAACTGATCATTTTGACGTTATGCCGATCAGCGCCCAAATTCATGGCAAAAACGGGATTGGTGAAGTTGATTTACCAGAAGCTAAACGCCCAGTTGAGTCAGGTGATGGGATTGATTTTTTAATTAATTCAGTTAAAAAATATGGCAAGGATTTAATCTTAGTCCCAACCGGCCCACTAACTAACCTTGATGCGGCCATTCAAAAAGATCCTTCAATAGCAAAGCAAATCGGTAATGTTACCATCATGGGCGGTGCTTTAACTGTTCCTGGCAATGTCACCAATGTTACTGAATCCAATATTCATCAAGATGCATCGGCAGCTAACAGAGTCTTCACCAGTCCATTGCATTTAACTATGGTTGGTTTGGATGTAACTTTAAGAACCCTTCTTACATATAAAGAAACCAAACAATGGCGAGATCTTGGAACCAAGGCTGGTAAGGCCTACGCCGACATTGTCGATTTTTATATCAAGGCATACGATGTCACCAGCCCTGATCTTCATGGCTGTGCGCTTCATGATCCGCTAGCAGTGGGCGTGGCAATTGATCCAAGCTTCGTCAAGGTTCTCAACCTCAATATGTACGTTACTACCGATGAAAAATACTATGGCAGAACAGTCGGTGATCCAACTCGATTAAAAGAACCAACCAACGTTAAAGTTGCGGTCAACGTTGACACTGATCGTTATTTGAATGTATTTATGGACCATTTAACTAGTTTGTTTAAAAAACATTGATAAATCCAAAATAAGTAATTAGCCGGAATTTGGTTAGGGCCCGTCTGAAAACTA
>DIDF01000002.1 GCA_002418005.1 Lactobacillaceae bacterium UBA5807 | reverse complement strand
AATATTATCGAGGAATCAACTAAACTGGGTTTGATGGGTTACGTGGTTCTTAATAACATTCACTAAAGTAAGGGAGGATTTTATCATGGATGAATTATTAAAAATTTTAGATATTTCTGAAACTAAAGCCACACAAACAAAATTTAAATTTAATGTTAATGAAGGGTCCTCGGATCCGGAACATTCAGCGATTCACTTCCTAAAAACTGAATTCCCAAGGTTTGTGACTATGACTGCTTGGCGAAAAAAAGGTGCAGCCACAAACATGCTAGATAATTACAAGTACGTTGTTTCTTTTGCACAAGACCCTGACAACAAACATAGATATATATTTGGAGGCCTGTTTTACGTCGAAGATTTACCAAATGTTAAAGATATTATTGATGGAATCGGTTATCGACTATATCTTGATCAAAGTAAAAATATACAAGAAAATATTGGTAAATTAGCCGTAATTACTAATGAATTGGTCAAAAGAAGTATTTCTCGAACGTATGACAGTACAAGAGAGCTAAGCTTATCTATTGATCATAAATCCGATATGAATTTTAGTTAAATAAACGAGTATGAGTGTTGTAGCTAGTGGTTAAAATGGCTATGGTAAGTCTTACGATGGTCAACTCAAGTTGGCCAAGCACTTAATTTTGATTCTGGCAGTTAGCTAAACGATGACGATAAAAAAACGCCTTTAGGCGGTCTCAGACTGAAGATAAAGTCCTTAAAATACGAGGATTTTGTCTTTTTGTGTTCTTTATAATTATTGGTGAGAGGTGATTGCTATGCTTGGGAAACACGATCATAGCAAGCGTAACCGAATCCAATTTGTCACGATTAACGAAATGGTTCCGCAGAATCATTTATTACGAAAAATTGATAAAGTGATCGATTTTATTTACGATTTAGTGCAACCACTCTATACCATTGATAACAGGCAGCCAGGATTGGCCCAGTCATTCTGACTAAACTACCAATTATTCAATATCTATTTGATATTCGAAGTATGCGCTAAACAATCAAAGAGATTCAAGTGAATATGGCTTACCACTGGTTTTTAGGGCTTGATATGGTTAAAGTGGTTCCCCATTTCACGACATTTGGTAAAAACTTTGAACGTCGCTTTAAGGGGACGGATCTATTTGAGCAAATTCTCCTCCAATGTGTCCAGGCAAAGCTGGTGGACCCTCTTCGGTCCTATTCGTTGATAGAACCCACGTTAAAGCCGATGCAAACAACCATAAGTTCTCAGACGTGATGGTTAACAAAGAGGCCGTTAATTATCGTCAAGCCTTGGATCAAAAGATTGAAAAAAGATCGGGTTGCCCTTAAAAGCAGATCAATCAGCTGTAAAAACCAAACGACGAAAAGTTAGTCGGAATGATCCTGAGAGCGGTTGGTTTCATAAGGGAGAGCACAAACAAGTTTTTGCTTATAATGTGTAATCCTTGAAACAAATCCATCGAGGACTCAAAGAACTTCAGAACACTTTGGAAGCATCATTTATTTAAGTTAGCTACATATTTTATGTACGAAGGCAGTTTATGTACACAAGATTCTTGATGCTATCTACCAATAGTCATTCCTATATCTATAGAATCATATTTCTATATATCTATAATTCTATAGAAGAATAATCATCATTCTTCAGGCATATTTCGCTGAACCTGCCGAACGAATTCCATCACAAGTTTTTTCTTGGTATCCGGCATATCATTTATATATTTTTCAACAAGTTCATTAATAACTTCATAGTTCTTTTTGTTTTCAACAATCCCGATTTGTTTAATCGCCATGTGAGTATCAATTTGTGTTTGAACAGATTTTGGCGTGTCTTTAGCTTTCAACTTTCTAGTATAGTGCATTAAAATTTGGTCGTCTGGTAAAGATCTTCGTATGGTTTCAGATACCTTAGGTTCTATCCGTTCTGGGCGGAATGTTTTATTCTTCCTAATTTTGCCTAAGCCATTCAATCCCAGTGACTTTTCACTCATAATATGATCTCTCCTTATTCATTAAATTTAGTGATTCGTTCTTTGATTTCGTTGACAACATTTTCGTAAACACTCATTACTCGAATATCATTTATATCCTTAGACCTATCAGTAATACCAGTTCGATCAAATCTCTTTAACCTAGCCATTTGTCTAATCCGTTGTTTGAACATGTTGGCTTTTCCGAAACTATCAATTGCATCATCTAAGACATCAAGATCTAGATTGTTCCCGTTTTGTTGCAAAACCGGTAAAACACCTAATAAATCCAATCCGAGCTTATAGTCGTCCTTCAAATTAATTAAGTGTTCAGCATAGGTTTCAGCGCCTGTTAATGATCTTTCTTGAGTTTGTAAAATAATAATTACAAAATCACTTGCCACAAGCGCTGAATCAGTAAATTTATTTAACTGCGGTGGAACGTCTAAAATAATGTAATCATATTTTTCTTTCAATGGGCTGAGCAGTTTTGCTAGGTAAGTGTCCTGTGTATAATCATCAGCAAAAGTTTCATTTAAATATTTTTCATATCCTTGTAAATCTTGATATGACGGTAGCAAATCTAAATTATCTTTAACATGAACTAAGGCCTTTTGTAGATTACCGCTGATTAGCGCAGTTTCTAATGTCTCTTCAAAGTCTGGTTTAATATCATAAATGGCTTCCATAGTGGTAAAAAGTAAATCCGTTGCATTTGCTTGGGGATCAAGATCAACAAGTAATGTTTTTTTATTATGCTTTGATAGTATGTAAGAAATCATCACAGCATTAGTTGTTTTGCCCACACCACCTTTAAAGTTTCCGGTAGTAATCGTAATTGCCATAAATTTATCCTCCATTTATTTTATTCAAAATCTATAGAAACATAGCTTTATAGAATTGAATTTCTATAGAACTATAGTAGCTTAATATTAGGAATAGTGCAAGATTAGTTTAAAACCAGTTTTATAGTTCTATAGAAC